>JBBRGM010000195.1:0-8165 GCA_038240725.1 Burkholderiales bacterium
TACAGCTCGATCTGTCCCACATTGAGCGCCGGGACGATCGAGAAGCGATGCAGCGTGGTCACGCCGACGGCGCGAATATTCGCCGACTCGCTCTTCCCCAGATTGACCGCGGGAACGAGAACGCTGAACGAAGTCGAGCCCGAGTCGACCGTCGTATGGATGGTCACTGAAACCAGCGTGCCGATTTCCGTTTCGACAGCGCGAACCTGGTCGCCGCTGAAATTCAGCGTCTGCTGCAAATCGTGATACTGAAAATGCGGTTTACCGTCGATGCCGGACTTGGCATAAGTCACGGTAATCTGGTTGCCGTGCAGGTGAAACAGATTCGGCGTTACAACGATTGGGGGTGCCATGAGGATCTCCTTGGTCGATTGAATGAACGATGCGGAAATACGCGCTGCGCAAAGCAGCGAAACGCTCTGGTCGTGCGCACTTTCCGTCGTTCAATTCTTCGTCCGTATCCCGTGTACGGCCATACCCCGAACCACATAGACCGAAGGCAATAGAATTTGCAGGCGCATTTCGCTCGACCCGCAAGGCCTTCAGTCCTTCGCGACTCCCGTAACCGCCGCGTAAGCTTCAGGAGAGCGATCGAATGCGCTACGTACAAGGTCGTCGCGAGCGTTATATACTAATCGCTATATCGCTACCGTCACATCGCATCGCAATGCAAGTGGTGCGTACGCGGGGCTTGGTCCTCCGCCATCAGTCAAGGAAATAGTATGAAACTCAGCGCACGCAATCAGCTACAAGGCGTGATCTCCGAAGTGATCAAGGGTACGACGACGACCATCGTCAAGATCGAAGTCCGCAACCCTGCAATCCTATCGGCCTCGATCACCAATGAAGCGGCAGAAGATTTGAAGCTGAAAGCCGGCGATTCGGCGACCGCGGTCATTAAAGCGTCGGATGTAATCGTCGGTAAGGACTGATCTCGAGTTAGCTCTGGATTCGTGGAGGTTTACGGCGCCGCCGGCGTGAGGTGCGATCGAAGCGTGAATGCGCGCTCGATCGGACCATTTGAGAGCTGGAAGCAAACTCGACGCACAACGGGCGGCCAGCATACCGCGACAGCGCGCGGGGGAAGTGGCCGGTCGTACTGAAGCCCATGCAGTGGGCGATCCGGTCCGATTTTCT
The DNA here is from genome assembly GCA_038240725.1 of Burkholderiales bacterium. Taxonomy (GTDB): domain Bacteria; phylum Pseudomonadota; class Gammaproteobacteria; order Burkholderiales; family SHXO01; genus SHXO01. The sequence continues at coordinate 1,138 of JBBRGM010000195.1, forward strand.
GCACAGTTGCTGCGAGGGCGTCGGGCTCGGCGAGCACGACATTGGGCTCGACGGCAGAGCACTTGGATTCTATTCAAACGAGAAAGCAAATATGCGTGAGCTCTTACGGGTCTTGGGGTGCGCTGTTCTGCTGTTGGCCGGATCCGTGGCCAATGCGGAGAACTTTCGATTGCGTCTGGTCGGCCTCGATGGCGTCGAGCAACTCGTCACCGCCGATGCATGGGCAGCTTTGCCGCGCGCACACGTCGAGACCATTGATCACGAGGGCAAGCCAGTCACCTTCGACGGCGTTCGAGCAAACGAGCTGCTTAACCTGGTCAAGGCGCCGCTCGGCCGCGATTTGCGCGGGAAAAATCTCTCGCTGTATGTTGTCGCCACTGCGGCCGATGGCTACAGCGTCGTCTATGCGCTCACCGAATTGGATCCGGAATTTACCGATCGAACCATCTTGATTGCCGATCGTCGCGACGGCCAGGCATCACCGGAACAAGATGGCCCGTTGCGCGTGGTCGTTCCAGGCGAGAAACGACAGGCACGTTGGCTGCGGCAGCTGGTTCAGCTCAAGCTGCTGCGCGCTCCATGATTGGTTCGCCCGGGTGAAGCCGCGGCATCGTTGCCCGATAGTCGTAGTGCGATCCAGCGTATGCGGCCCTGGATCTTGCATACGCATCGTGAGTTGCGTGCTGCGCTATCGAATCAACGCTATGTGCTGGCGGTCAAAACGCCGACACGATGATAAGGTTCACGATAAGCAGGCCATGCATCGAGACCGCATTTCTTCCTCGTCGATTCGGACGGTCGGCTGCGACCTCGCGACGCAGACGCTGGAAGTCGAATACGCGAATGGAACGATCTATCAGTACTTCGACGTACCCAGCCGGTGCTGAGGATTTCATGCTAGCGCGCCCCGAGGGTCGGTTTCTCAGCAGGTACGTTCGCGATGCCTATTACTTACGCGCGCCGCTGATCACGCGCGTCGTGCGTGATTCATGAGGCGCTCTGCAGCGGTATACGGATAACGAACTCGCTGCCTTTACCGCGTCTGTTGGTGTGCGCTTCGATGGTGCCATCATGCATCTCTACCAGCCGTCTGGCCAGCGCGAGACCGATGCCTAGACCGCCCTGTGCGTAAGTCTCCGCGGTATCACCTTGTGCGAACAGGTCGAAGATTTTCGGCAGCAGATTTTTGCTGATGCCTATGCCGTTATCCCGCACTCGGATCACCGCGTATTCGTCCTCGCGTTCGCCAGCAAGCAAAATGCTGCCGCGGTCCGGCGTATATTTCGCCGCGTTGTTCAACAGATTTGCGATCGACTGCGCAAGCCTGACCGAGTCGGCGAGGAAGGAGACCGGCCGTTGCGGCATCATGACCTGAAAGGTATGGCGCCGAGCTTCGATAAGCGGCTTGCTGGTTTCTGCGGCGGCCTCGAGTATCTCGGAGAGCTCTACGGTGTGCTTGCTCAGGCGAAGCTTGTTGTATGTGATGCGTGAGCTGTCGAGCAGATCATCGATCAGCCGACTGAGTATTCGCAGCTGCCGGTCGACGATGGACAGCAGCTTGTCGCTTTCGCCCGAGAGCTCGCTTCTCAAACGCAGCAGCTCCGCGGCGCTTTGCGTAGTCGCAAGCGGGTTGCGCAACTCATGCGATAGCGTTGCAAGAAACAGGTTCTTGGTTCGGTCTGCTTCAGTTAGCGCGGCTTCGATGCGTTTATGCTCGCTGATGTCGATCAAGACGTTGACTGCACCGCGCATCGCGTCGTATTGATCGTACAGCGGGGCCGCGTGCGCCAGCGCGGTGACGCGACTACCGTCGGGCCGCTCGATCATGATCTCGCAGCCGTTGTAGTCCGTCTGATATTGCAGAGCCAGCGCCATCCAGCAGCGGTCATGCGCGAGCGGGGCGCCGAGCGCGGTGTAGAGTTTGTATGAGCCGCAATAAAGTTCGCTGGGATCGTCGAGCTTCGGTGTCCGTCCCCAGATAGCCACCGCGCGCTCGTTGAAATAAATGAGCATGCCGCTGGCGTTGCACAGATAAGCCGCTGCGGGGAGTTTGTCCAGCGTGCGCCGGAACAACGATTCGCTGGCGCTCCCGTTGCGCGCGCCTTTGGGGGTAACTGGGAGTGAACCTTTGCCCATACGAACCTCATCGGGATTGCCCGCGAGAGGTGCGCGGACGGCTAGGTGCCGCCTCGAGCACTGCTCGCACTAGTATTCTAGTCGGATTGAAACAAAACGTAATCGCTGGAGCGCGGACCAGCAAAAACGCCGGTCGCCTGCGTGCGGCGTGTGTACGTGCGCGGCCCGATCGACAGCTGGCGACGAGATCACGAGTGAGTGTAGCCATGAAAATTTTTACCGCTGGGTTCACCAAGAAAACCGCAGAGCAATTCTTCATGATGCTGGGCGCTTCGGGTGCCGCCCGAGTGGTCGACGTGCGGCTGAATAATGTCTCGCAGCTTGCAGGCTTCGCGAAAAAAGCCGATCTCCAGTTTTTTCTATATCAAATCTGCGCGATGGACTACGTTCATCTCCCGGAGCTCGCGCCGACGCAGCAGATGCTCGATCGCTACAGAAAAGACGGGCGGGTCTGGGAGATTTATCAGCAAGCGTTTCTCGATCTCCTGGCTGCGCGCCACGTCGAAACCACGACACCGCGAGATCTGATCGAAAATGGCGTGCTTCTGTGCAGTGAAGACAAACCGCACCATTGCCACCGCCGCCTGGTCGCCGAATATTTGCGCGCGCACTGGGGCGAAATTGCAATCGTGCATCTGACTTGATCCCAGGCAGAGCACACGCAACCAGAGCATACCCAACCCGCTGTACCCGTTAACGCGATGGCAAAAAATTCGAAGATCGAATGGACGCATCACACATTCAATCCGTGGTGGGGATGCGAGCGAGTGTCGCCCGCGTGCAAGCACTGTTACGCGGAGACCTGGGCGCATCGGCTTGGGATGGATCTATGGACGCCGGGCGCGCCGAGGCGGCATATGAGCGATGCTTACTGGAAGCAGCCGTTCGCGTGGGATCGCGCAGCGCACGCAGCCGGCGAGCGGGCCCGAGTTTTCTGCGCTTCGATGGAAGATGTTTTTGAAGACCGCGACGATCTCGACCCGATGCGAGAGCGGCTTTGGGATGTGATCGGGCGCACGCCGAATCTGGATTGGCTGCTGCTCAGCAAACGTCCGCAGCACGTAGGCCGTATGGTTCCATGGGGCTCGCAATGGCCCGACAACGTATGGCTGGGTACGACGATCGAATCGCAGCGCTGGGCGCAGCGACGGGCGCCGCTGTTGCTGCAGTATTCGGCGCGAATCCGATTCGTTTCGTGCGAGCCGCTGTTGACGCCGCTCGATCTCGCACCCTGGTTCACCGCGCCCGTTGGCGGCCACGCTATCGATTGGGTCATCGCGGGCGGCGAAAGTGGTCATGGCGCGCGGCCGATGAATCCGGGCTGGGCGCGCGCGTTACGCGATCAATGCGCTGCCTACTCGGTACCGTTTCTGTTCAAGCAATGGGGCAACTGGTGTCCAGCTGTGGCGGGCGCTGAAGCGGGCGCCAGAGTTCGCCTGCTAAAAACGCGCGCCGGTACCAGTGTGACGATGGCGAGTCTCGGCAAGAAAGCGGCGGGCAGACTGCTCGACGGTCGAGAATGGAATGAGGTGCCGAACCCGCCAGCGCGGCCGCTGATATCCGATGCTGCCGGTGCCGGGGCCGGCATCTCGCCGAGCCCGCTGCAATCCTCTGCTGGATAGGGAGTACGGTCTACTTCTTTTTGCCGGTGCCACCGGCAGCTGCTTTACCCGGAGCGGCTGAGAACGCGGATGCGGGAGCGCCGGGTTTCGGCTTCGGCTGCTTAGGTTTTTTCTGTTCCTTGTTGCTTCTGAGTTGTCCCTTGGCCATTTCGAATTCTCCTTGAAGGATGGATGCACGCGCAGTGTAGAGCGCTTCCGCCGGGCGTGTTCCGAGCGACTTGCTTTTCGCAGCGACAGAGGGAAGTCGTGAGTACACACGCCGATTGCTGTCTGCATTGTAGCGCCCGCCACGGCAGTCGGCCAAACAACGCAGCGACGCGCAAGGCTTTAGCGTCCCTGCGAAGCGCGTACCCAGTTGCCTTGGACCCTATAACCTTAGGTCCAGCCCCGTGCGACGAGTGGCCCTCTATCCTCTGCGACACGCCAATGGAGGGTCACATGATTCGATCGACGCTGCATGAAGGGCAGATTGGTGTTCTGTTTCGAGCCCCATCCGAAGCGATCAGACCGGAGGCGCGGCCGTGGGGCGAATGCATCGAGCTCACGGAGTCGGCACTGGCATCGCTGCAGGAAGGCAATACCTCACGCACTCGTGAGGTATTGCAAGCGGTTCTTGCGCTGGCGCAGAGCGGTGGCCGCCGCGTGTGGCTGGGTGAGCGTTCGTATCAGATGCCGCTCGAGTTCGCGGCGGGCGCACGACGCGAACGTAGCGATCGTGTGGATCACGCCGCGGAAGGTCGTGCGACGACGGCACATCCGCAGCAGCGCGTCGTGATTCACGCACTGGGTGGCTTCGAGCTGGCGATCGACGGCATCGTTCTGACCGGAGGCTTGAAGCCGCAACGCCGGCCGCTCGATCTCTTGAAGGCACTCGTTGTCGCACCCGCCCCGATCGGCACCGGCGAGTTGGCCGACATGCTGTGGCCCGATTCGGATGGAGATACTGCCCACAACTGCCTGCAAGTCGCCGTTCATCGGTTACGGCGGCTGCTGGCGTCGGATCACGCCGTTATCGTGAAGGATCGGAAGTTGTCGTTGAACCGATCCGTCTGCTGGAGCGACGCGTGGGCGTTCGAAACCGAGACGGAAGGCGTATTGCCGTTTAACGCGCCCGATGCCGTCTTCGTCGAGCGGAGCAACCACGCGCTGTCACTCTATCGCGGACATCTGTTCCAAGGCGACGGCGATCAAACGTGGGCGATGCCGGCACGCGAGCACCTGCGCCGCTGTTGGCTCGAGTTGGTCCGCCGACTCGGCGATTGTCATGAGGCCTACGAACAGTGGCCGCGCGCTTGTGAGCTGTATCAACACGCCCTGATCATCGACCCCTCGGCGGAAGCGGTCTATCGCCGCTTGATGATCTGCCAGCAAAGAATTGGCGAAAGAACCGAGGCGCTGCATACCTACCGCCGCTGCTGCGATCAGCTCGCCGGCCTGTTCGGCATCGCGCCTTCAGTGGAGACCGAGCAGATATACCACTCGTTGCGGGCGGTGGCGTGATCGTCGCAAGGCATTCTTTTCGGAACGTGTCGGTGTCCGCGGTTTTCTCAGTAAACGCGACGCTTATTCGTTCGCAGCAGGCGATCGACCACCACGGAGCGAAAAGGTAAGCGCAAGAGGCTAATATCGCGGTTTTCAGTTCGGGATCGATGATGGCGCCAGCGGTGGGCATCGAAGGCTGGTTTCACTTCGCCTGGCGCGCAACAGTGAGCGTGGCAAGCGCATCACTGCTTTTGTCTGCGACCTGCTGTCCCGCCGCGGCAAGCGATCAATCGTCGAAGGCCATCAGGATTATCGTGCCGGTCGCTGCGGGAAGCAGCCTGGACGCCCGTGCTCGAATCATCGCGCAGGCGCTGGGACACCGGCTCGGCCAGCAGCCGATAGTCGAGAATAAGCCGGGGGCGGGCGGCACGATCGGCAGCGCCTATGTCGCCAAGTCTGCACCCGATGGTTCCGTTCTGCTGTTCACGAACGATGCGCTGGTGATCAATCCGCACGTCTATCGCGATCCCGGTTACGACGCGTTGAAGGATTTCGCGCCGATCACCCAGGCCTACGTATCGTCGATGGTCCTGGTCGAGAGTCGCACCGCTAAGGCGCAAACCGTGAAGGATCTGATTGCGCTGGCGCGTGACCAGCCCGGCACGCTCACTTACGGCTCCAGCGGCAACGGGGGGCTTCCGCATCTCGCCATGGAAGTCTTCAGCCGTCTGGCTGGCATCTCGCTGGTGCATGTCCCCTACAAAGGCGACTCACAGGCGCTTACGGATCTTCTCGCAGGACGGATATCGATCATGGTCAGCGGAATTCCGGCGGCGCTGGGCTACATCCGATCGGGCGATATGCGAGCCCTTGCGGTGACCGGCGCGCAACGAGTGCGCTCACTGCCGAACGTGCCGACAGTTGCCGAAGCCGGGCTGCCGGGATTCGACGTCTTTGCCTGGACCGGCTTTTTCGCGCCAGTCAGTACGCCCGCTCCGGTAATCGAACAATTGAATCGAGACCTCGTCGCCAGTATCGGCAGCGAAGCCGTTAAAGCACACCTCGAAGCAACCGGTGGGCAACCTGCACCGAGTTCTCCCGGCGAGTTCTCAACGTTCGTGCGCAAAGAGTTCGAGCGCTACGGCAAGCTGGTCAAGGCCATCGGTCTCAAGCTGGATTGACGCGACCTGAACTTACCTGCGATCGAATGTCGCCTTGCGCTCAGCGTGATCCGACCCGCGCAAAAAAAAGCGGCGACCAGGAGGTCGCCGCTGCAAAATGGAAAATAAGAACTAGCTGTGCTTAGTCCGCTTTGCGGCGCAGACGGATGGCGCCGAGCATGGCGAGACCCAAGCCGAACATGCCGTAGGTCGCGGGTTCGGGAACCTGAGCGACCCGATCTACGCTAACGGTCCAAAGCAGTTGGTCGTTATCGCTGCCCTTCGGGCCCGGCACGAAGTACAGATAAGTTGCGTCGGAGATGCTGCCAAGACCGACGTTCGACATTTCCGACGGCGTACCCAGATAAGACTTGTAGAGGGTGGCGAAGCTGCTGAGATCTTTGTTGAAGCCCGCCTTATCGGAGTACCAGAGCTGGCCTTTCTCGTTGTCGATCGACGAGAGCCAGACGTTGTCCCACGTCCAGCCATCCGCGAGCGTCAGACGAATCATTTCTTTGGTGCCGTCGTTATCTAATTCGTTTACGTGGCCGCCACCTTTTTTGTACTTCCCGGGCGCGGCGCATTCCGATTTGCTTTGTTCCGACGGTGCGCAGACGCCAAAGCCCAT
>JBBRGM010000196.1:0-8162 GCA_038240725.1 Burkholderiales bacterium
GGAATGCCTTGATACGGCCAGTGCTGCAGCGCTTGCAGCAGCGCGTACTGCACGGCGTCTTCGATGACGTCGAGTCGATGCGTGCCGAACACTCGCGTCAGTCGCGACGCGATACGTCCAGCCTCGCGCCGGAACAAGTGATCGACCAGGACGTCGACGTCGCTCATTGCGAGTGTCAGTGGACAGCGTCGATCTGGCGCACCTCAATCCACTGACTGCCTGCAAGATGCGGACAGGTCTGCGCGATCGCGATGGCTTCGTCGTAGTCTGCCGCATCGATCGTAAAGTAGCCGCCGAGCACTTCAGCGGCTTCGCTGTACGGCCCGTCAGTCACCGATACCTGGTTGCCCTGCAGGCGCAAGCGGCGCCCGCCGTCGTTGGCGAGTTTCTCGCCGCCGCGCAGCTTGTTCTGGCGGACCAACTCCTGGCGCCAAGCCATATATTTGCCGGTGATCTGCTGGATCTCGTCCGGTGAGAGATGTTCGAATCTGGATGGGGACTGGTGCAGCAACAGCATGAAGCTCGGCATCGGTGGGGCTCCTGGGCTAGGCGATGTACGCCTTCGGTTGGCGTCGACAGAAATTTAGACGCGTTATTCCTAAGACGATCGGGGCGCCCGAAATTCGACACGAATGCCGATTATTTTGGAGACAGCTCGCGCGCGTATTTTGGACAGGCAACGGCCGTGAAGCGTAAGCGTGAGCATGCGCGATTCGCGTAGCGGCGGTAAGCCAGCCGCTACGGCACGCGCGCAGGCACGCGCTGTACGAAAGCGTTATCGAACGTCTGACTGGTCCTCAGCTCCGCTGCCTCTTTCACGGCCGGATCGAACGTGCGCAGCACGTTGTAGAGACTCTGCGCACCGGCGGCCGGTACCAAACCATCTTTCGAATAGCTTTCACGGGACTTCTGCAGCGCCGCCAGATAAACATCACGGTCGCCCATCAGGTATTCGGGCGGTACTGTCTTCGCAATGTCTTCGGGTTTCGCGTTCTGCAGCCACCGCAGTGCGCGAACAATCGCATTGGTCAGCGCCTGCACCGTGTTGGGATTGCTTCGGATGAATTCTTCTTTCGTATATAGACAGCCTGCCGGCAGCAGTTCTCCGTACACGGCGCGCGAACCTTTCTCCGTGATCGTCTCGGCCACGACTTTGATTGCGCTCGCACGCTCGAGCATGGTGATCACCGGTTCGACGTTGGCTATCGCATCGATCTGGCCGCTGCGCATCGCCGCCGCAGCGGTTGCGCCGTTGCCGATGCCGATAATCGACACGTCGTCCGACGTAAGTCCGGCAGATGCCAATACGCGATTGACGAATAGATGCGTGCTCGATCCGGGGGCGGTCACGCCGATTTTCATGCCGCGCAAGTCTTTCGCCGAACGGTATGCCGCTGCTTTATCCTTCGCCACGGCTAACGAGATCGCCTGCATTCGCAACAGCAGAACGAAGGCTTGCACCTTCTGACCGCGGGCCTGCAACACGACGACATGATCGAAGCCGCCCGCAGTGACATCTGCGCTGCCGCCCATCATTGCCTGCAATGCCTTCGAGCCGCCGGCGAAATCGGCGATCTCTACATTAAGTCCTTCATCCTTGAAATAGCCGAGGCGTTCAGCCAGCGTTAGTGGCAGGTAATAAAGCGAGCTTTTACCGCCGACTGCGATGGTCAGGTCCGGTTTCTCCGGCTTAACCGGCGCCGCGCTGATTGCGCTTGCGGCCCAGCAAAGAAAAAACAGCGCTGTCTTCAGTTGCCTGCGCATGACACTCCTCACGTTGTCAGAATTATAAGAGCTCGAATTAGCGATCAGCCTAATACTGCTCGGTTGCGATACCCGGCCGCCACTTCAGGAGCCGTCGCTCGGCGATACCGACCAAGCGGTCGAGCAGCAAAGCGCACGCGGTCAACACCAGCACGCCGGCCAGAACTGTGTTGATATCGAACACACCTTCGGCTTGCAATATCAAATAGCCGACGCCGCGTGCAGATCCGAGATATTCACCGACCACCGCACCCACGAACGCCATCCCTACGGAAGCGTGCAGGCTCGAGAAAACCCACGCCGTCGCGCTGGGCAGATATACGTGCCGAAGCAGTTGTCTGGTGCTGGCGCCCAGCATGCGCGCATTGCTCAACACCACCGGACTTACTTCTTTGATGCCGTTGTAGACGCTGAAAAATACGATGAAAAATACCAACGTCACGCCGAGCAGCACCTTCGACCAGATACCGAGGCCAAACCACACTGCGAAGATCGGCGCGAGTATCACGCGCGGCATGGAATTGACCGCGATGATGTAGGGATCGAGCAGGCGCGCGGCAAACGGCGTCAACGCGAGCCAGAGTCCGACCGCCAATCCTGCGAGCGTGCCGATTACGAATGCCAGCAGCGTCTCGAGCAGCGTGATGCCTAGATGGGGAAAGATTTTCCCGGAGATGAACCAGTTGGCGATGCGCTGCAGAACTTGAATTGGTTCGCCGAAAAAAAACGGCGATAACACGCCGCTGCGGGTCAGAAAATGCCAGGCGAGAAGTACGGCGGCGAGCAACAGCAAGTGCCACGGCCACATCACCGCGCGCTGCGATGGTCTAGCTGATCTGGGCATGCGCTTTCATGACTTCGTGTTTGAGGGTTTGCCAGATCTGCGTGTGGAGCGAAACGAAACGCGGATCCATGCGAATTTCGGCGACGTCGCGCGGACGCGGCAAGTCGACGCGAAGCTCCGCAACCGGTCGCGACTCCGGCCCGGCGGCGAGGACGATAACGCGATCGGCCAGCGAGATCGCCTCCTCCAAATCATGCGTCACGAACAACACAGAGGCGCGGTTATCCGACCAGATCGACAGCAGCTCATTTTCCATCAGTTGGCGCGTCTGCACGTCGAGCGCGCTGAACGGCTCGTCCATCAACAGAACGCGTGGACCGAGCACCCAGGTTTGTGCCAGTGAGACTCGTTTGCGCATACCGCCGGACAGTTGATGCGGATACTTATCCGCGTGTTTGGCAAGACCTACGCGGCTTAGCCAGTCGCGTGCACGAGCGCGCGCTAGATCCTTTGCGAGCCCGTGAAACTCCAGGCCGGCAGCGACATTGTCGAGCGCGCTGCGCCAGGGAAACAACGAATCAGGCTGAAACAGGTAACCCGCGTGCGGGTTGAGTCCGGTCAACGGTTGGCCGAATGCACGAACTTTTCCGAACGATGGGGCGATCAGACCGGCAGCTAAATTCAGAACCGTGGACTTGCCGCAGCCGGTCGGCCCCACCAGGGCGACGAATTCGCCATCGGCAACCGACAGTGTAGTGCCGCGCAGCGCCGTGTGTTGCATGCTGGAACTGCCAGTGCCGGCAAAGCTGCACGTTACATCGAGCAGTTCAAGCGCCGTGCGGCTGCGATCGACGGGCGATACGGAAGCGCTATCGTGCTGCGTGCTTGGCGGACTAACCATCGAGATTCTCGAGCGGTCTCATGTTGGCAGCAGTATGCCGCGAAGATCTTATCTCAACGCGTGGCCGCACCTTGTCGGCGAATGCTATTACGTTATTGGCGCCACTATCACAGCAGCGTAATTTCAACGCGCTTATTGCGTTTACCTTCGCTGCGAATTTTCACCACTCGGATGCCGCCGATCTCACCGATGTTGCTGACGTGCGTGCCGCCGCAAGGCTGCAGATCGATTCCTGCAATCTTGAGCAATCGTACTCGGCCGGCCCCTCGCGGGGGTTGGACGCTCATCGTCTTGATCAGCTCCGGTCGCGCATCCAATTCCTCGTCAGTGATCCATACGGTTTGCGTTTCGATGCCGCGTGCGATCAGCTCGTTGGTTTCGCGCTCGATCTTGGCGGCGTCCAGCAAGCTCATATCGATGTCGAAGTCGAGCCGACCTTTGTCGGGTGAAATGTTGCCACCGGTGACAGGCGCCACCACAACGCAGGACATAACATGCAGGGCGGTGTGCAAGCGCATCAGCGCATAGCGTCTGTCCCAATCGATTTCGAGCTGGACCGTTTCGCCTATTTCAGGCTGCTGCCCGCCAGGCGCTGGGACATGCAGCGCGCTGTCAAGCGAATCGCCTTTGCGGGTATCGGCGATCGACACCCGCTCGCCGTTGGCCCGCAGGAGCGTGCCCGTGTCCCCCAATTGCCCACCGCCCAGCGGATAAAAGATGGTGCGGTCGAGCTCGATGCCTCGCTCATGCACGGCGACGACGCGTGCGGTCGCGGTCTTCAGGTACGCGTCGCCTCTGAATAGCAGATCGGTAGTCATTGCTTTAATCGTACGGAGCGCTGGGCGCGGCTTGTGGACGAATGAATGCTGGCGCGTATTCTAGCGTCCTACCCATTCGTCCGTGTGAGCTGCGATTGTGCGTCGGCTCTCGTTGGCGTCGCATGCTGATGCGCCACTCGGATGCTGCCTTTGGATCGAGCGGTGTAGAAGAAGGCGATGCTTTGCTTCTCCAGGAGAGCCCCGCCAAGTTCGATGTGGGCACGTGTTCCCACGGACCGGAGCCAAGCGTATGAGCGAGTTTGAGGAGCGCTGCATAAACGCAGGGGTCGACGACGTTCGGGTTGAGCTTGAACGTGGCCGTGAATGCTATGCGCGGCGGGCCTGGGTCGACGCCTACCATGCGCTCTCACTGGTCGATCGGGCGGCGCCGCTGGACGGTGCAGATCTCGAGCTGCTGGCGATGTCTGCGTATCTACTCGGTAGAGACGACGATTACCTCAGCGCGCTTGATCGCGCCCATCGCGCTTATCTAGACTCCGGCGAACAAGCGCGCGCGGTTCGCTGCGCATTCTGGCTGGGTTTGCGGCTTCTGTTTCGAGGTCAGGCAGGTCAAGCGAGCGGATGGCTCGCGCGAGCGCGCCGGCTGCTCGAAAGCCAGCAGCGCGAATACGTCGAGGAGGGATACTTGCTGCTGCCCGTAGTGCAGCAGCATGCCGTCGCCGGGGACGGCGAAGCCGCGTACGCCACCGCGGCCCGTGCAGCCGACATCGGCGAGCGCTTCGCGGAGCCCGACCTTATCGCCTGCGCCCGCCACTTGCAGGGGCAGGCGCGCATACAGCAGGGGCAGGTTAGAGAGGGACTCGCCCTATTGGACGAGGCGATGATCGCGATCACCGGTGGCGAGCTGTCGTCGCCGCTAATCACCGGCTTGATCTATTGCAGCGTGATCGATAGCTGTCAGCAGGTGTACGCATTGGCCCGTGCCCACGAGTGGACGTCCGCGCTAGCGCGATGGTGCGGCGAGCAGCCCGATATGATTACCTTTACCGGCCGCTGCCTAGTGCATCGCGCGGAAATCTTGCAGTTGCAAGGTGCCTGGGGCGATGCATTGGAGGAAGCTCGGCGTGCCTGCGACCGTTGCTCTCAGGCGGTGAACCCGCAAGTGGGCGCCAGCGCGTTCTACCAACGAGCCGAAGTCCACCGCCTTCGCGGCGAGTTTGCGGCCGCGGAGGAGGCGCACCGAAACGCAAGCGAATGGGGCGTCGAGCCGCAGCCGGGCCTCGCCCTGTTGCGCTTGGCCCAAGGGCGAGCGGGTGCGGCGGCGGCCGCGATACGGCGGGTCGCGAAAGCGACCGCAGCCCCGTTCGAGCGCACGCGGCTGTTGCCTGCCTATATTCACATCATGCTCGCCGTGGGCGACACCCACGATGCGCGCAGTGCATGTCACGAGTTGGATAGGATTGCGGAATCCTGCGACACAGAGTTGCTGAGCGCGCTGGCCGCGCACGCTCGCGGCGCGGTCGATCTGGCGGAAGACGATCCGCAGGGCGCGCTCGACTCGCTGCATCGCGCTTCGCAGTTGTGGCAGCAAGTCGATGCGCCTTATTGGGCAGCACGCGTGCGTGTGCTGGTGGCATTGGCCTGCCGCGCGCTTGGGGACGATGAAGGAAGTCAGCTCGAGCTGCACGCGGCCGCAGCCGTATTCAAACAGCTGGGTGCTGCCCCGGACTTGGCACACGTCGACTCGCTGAGCGTTGTCATACCGTCCGTCCCGCCACACGGGTTGACTCCGCGCGAGTTGCAGGTGCTGCGCCTGGTCGCCACCGGAAAGACTAACAAGGCTATCGCCGCCGCGTTGTATCTGAGCGAGAAGACGGTCGACAGGCACGTCAGCAACATCTTTATCAAGCTCGACGTTCCCTCGCGCGCCGCAGCCACAGCCCACGCGTATACGCACAAGCTGATCTGATTGTTCTGCTCGTCCTGGGTAGAACTACCCACCCCCGGCTTGACAGCGATTGGGTGGTTCCTCCGACGCGCGCGCTTCGCCTGCGTCCTACTGTATGACTGCGGACGACGGTGTCGATGCGAGCGAAGCATAACCATCATCACCCAACGACGCACGCCAGGTTTCCACGGTGCCGGAGGTTCGCAACAGCGGTGCATCGTTGCAAATCTTTCCAGCCATTGAGCCGAGCCGTACAACAGGAAGGACCGGAGCCATGCTTACTCACGACACCCAACAGACGCGCGCCGCATGGGACAAGATTGCGGGAGGATATGACCGGACCAACACGCCCGCGCACATGTGGTTGGCAAACGAAGGCCTCCGGCGCGTCGACGTCCGGCCAGGTACGCGATTCCTGGATGTGGCGGCCGGAAGCGGTGCGCTCAGCATCCCGGCGGCGCGGCTCGGCGCACAGGTGCTGTCAACCGACCTGTCTCCAGTCATGCTGGAGCACCTCAAGGCGCGTACCCGTAACGAGCAGGTCAATCTGGAGACGCGTGTCATGGATGGCCACGCGCTCGACCTGGAGGATGCCACGTTCGATGTCGCGGGATCGCAGTTTGGCGTCATGCTCTTCCCTGACATGCGGCGTGGTATCGCTGAAATGGCGCGCGTTACTAAACCTGGCGGACGCGTACTGATGAATGTATACGGAGACCCGCAAAAAATTGAATTCCTCGGCTTTTTCGTCGGCGCCCTGCAAGCTGTCGTCCCGTCCTTCGAGGGTCCTCCAATGGATCCGCTACCGTTACCTTTTCAGCTACAGGATCCCGAGAAGCTGCGGCAGGAGTTTGCGAACGCCGGACTGAGCAACATCAAAGTGGAGACGATAACCGAACGCCTTGAGTTCGAATCCGGAGAACGGTTATGGGACTGGCTGGTGAACAGTAATCCGATTGTCGGTGTGATCCTAAGCGAGCTGAACCTGACGACGCTCCAGACCGACGTGGTGAGGCAAACACTGGAGCGCTTGATCCGCGAGCGTGCAGGGGAAAGCCGCGCCGCGGTTCTGACTAACCCGATCAACATCGGCATCGGGACGAGATGACTTAGAACTGGAACTCGTGCGCGCTGACGTCGCTGAGAACATCGGGTCCAGCGACTGCAACGCACGGCCAGTTGGACGTGACAAGCTACCGCGAGCTCAGACCACGCTGTGCCTTCAGAGCGCGCGCCAGGACGCGCGCGGCTTCCATCTTCTCTGTGTACGCAGCAAATTCGCTGGTCGCGCCGCGCCACTGCAAGTCATCGACATTGCTGAACAGAGGTGCGTCGGTCCGCAAAGTCGCGAGATTTTTGAACAGCAGCGCTAGCTCACGTCGGTCGCCGAGAACGTCCGCTGGAAAATCTTCGATCGGACCATGGCGATTCAATAGTCGAGCGGCCATGACCGATCCGATGCCCTCGAGGCCGGGATAGCCGTCCGCGGTGTCGCCGACCAACGCCAGATAATCGGGAATCAACGCAGGCACCACGCCGAACTTCTCGCGCACGCCGTCAGCATTGCGAAGCGTGTTTCCATTGCGGATGATCTGCACGACTCGATCGCCCACGACGCATTGCGCGAGATCTTTGTCTACCGTCCAGATGCAGACTTTCTCGACGCGCGCATCTTCGGCAGCTAGGTGCGCTGCGGATGCAAGCGCATCGTCCGCTTCCAGATCCATCATCGGCCAGACCGCCACGCCCATCGCAGTCAATGCATCTTCGAGCGGATGAAATTGCGCGACAAGCGCGGGCTCGATGCCATCGCCTGTCTTGTACCCGGGCCATAGATCGTTGCGAAATGACTCGATGACGTGATCGGTTGCGACACCGACATGCGTCTCGCCGGTCTCCAGGATTTCGAGCACGGTATTGAGTACGCCAATCACCGCGCCGTAGGGTTTGTCCTTGCCTTTATTGAAGCGGCGGAGCCCGTAGAAG
>JBBRGM010000197.1:0-8126 GCA_038240725.1 Burkholderiales bacterium
TGATCCTGTCACCCGCCAAGGAGCGCTTGCGCCAGGGCGTCGGCCAGATTCTCAACCGCTCCTTCAGCCTGGGCGTCGGTTCGTTCACCCTGAAAGGCTCCGAAGCAGCGATTCTGGTGTCCAAGTACGGACGGCCCGAGCGCGACATTTAATCGACTTCTAGACGGTGAAGCTTTAGCGGAACGCGTTTGCGGGGAGCACTGGAGCGGGACTGCGAACCGGCTCGACCCGCTCCGCGCGCGACTCGCACGGGCCCGGCCGCTGCGTTCAGAGCTCGAACACGCGTTCCTGCGTGACCGCGAATACGCGTTGCCAATTCAACCGATCTACCGCTGCGCCGCCGGTGAATTCGCCGAACGCGGGCAGTATCGCGTTATCCACGCCGAACACGAAGCACGGTAAGCGGACGTGATCGCGGCCTGGTCCGAATAAATTTATCGCAGGATGCAGATGTCCCGAAAGCACGTAACCGGGCGCGTCTTCGCGCGCGTGGTGCGAAAAGGTAAACGGCCCGTCAGCCAGGGTGTCGGCGATCCATTCGATGTCGAGCTCATCCGGCGGCGCGCCGCTGTGGCGATCGTGATTGCCTTGCACGAGTTGCACGTGCAGGCGCGAATGCGCGCGACGCCAGGCCTGCAGCGCGCCCAATGTCGCGTCATTTTGACTGCGCTTGCCGTGAAAAAAGTCGCCGAGAAAAACCAAACATTCAGGTGCGTGTTGCGCGACCAGACTGGCGAGACTGGCAAGCGTGCCGCCGGTAGAACCGCTGGGCACAGGGATCCCGCGCGCGCGAAACACCGCGGCTTTGCCGAAGTGCGGATCCGCCGCCAACAAGGTGCGGCGCGCAGGCCACAGCATTGCGCGCTCGGGCAGCAACCACAGTTCTTCGCCTGCAACGACGACGCGACAGATACCGTTCACGCCGCTTCTTTCTGCGGACGATCGGCCGCGCGTTCCAGCGCCTTGACCATGCGCGCGACCCGATCGGCCAGTTTTTCGGTGCTGAGCTTCTCGCGTATGCGCTCGATCAGCAGCGGGAACGCAAACGGCGTTACATGCGTTGGCCGTACGAATCGCAGAGTCCGTTGCTGCATGCTGTCGAGCGTCTCGCGCAGCCGCGAGAGTTCGAGCTCTTGCTGCAATGATTCTTCGCGCGCCTGGCGCAGCAAAAGATTGTCGGGATCGTAGCGCGCAAATACGTCGTAGATCAGCCCGCTCGAAGCTTGCAGCTGACGCATGCTTTTCTGCGCGCCGGGAAAGCCTTGAAACACCAGTCCGCTCACCCGCGCGATCTCGCGAAATCGCCGCCGCGCCATCTCCCCCGCGTTCATGCTGTGGACGATGTCTTCGGACAAATCTTTCGTCGAAAACAGCGGAGCGTCGATCAGTCCGTTCCACTCTACCGGCTCCGGGCACAGCAACTCGAAACCGTAATCGTTTGCCGCAAGACTGAATGTCAATGGCTGACGACGTGCGAGACGCCATGCGAGCAGCGCGGCCAAACCGGTATGCACGAGACGTCCCGCAAATGGAAACACGAACAGGTGATGGCCTTCGCGGCTCTGTACTGCTTCCACGAGCAACTCGTCCTGCGTCGGAATGATCGACCAGCGTTTCTGCAATTCGAACAGTGGACGCAGTGCCAGCAGCTCCGGCTCATCGTACTCATCGTGCGCAGCCGACGTGATCAGCTCGCGCACCGCTGCTGCCAGCTCGCTCGACAGCGGCATGCGCCCGCCCATCCAGCGGGTGATCGACGCGTTCGGCGAAGACGATTTGCGGACGTAACCGACCATTTCGTTGACGCGCACCAGCTCGAGCTTGCGGCCGGCGAACACGAACGATTCGCCCGGCTGCAGTCGGCTTAAGAACGACTCTTCCACCGTGCCGATGCGCCCGCCGCGCAGAAATCGTACCTCCACCGATGCATCGCCGACGATGGTCCCCACCGACATGCGATGGCGTTTCGCAATGGTTCGATCCGGTACCCGATGTACGCCGGCATCATCGGCCACGACTTTGCGATATTCGGGATAGGCGCGCAGCGCGTTGCCGCCGTTGATCACGAAGTCCAACGCCCAGCGCCACTCGTCATCGGTGAGATGGCGATACGCCCACGTTTCGCGCACTTCTGCGAGCAGGTCGTCGCGCTTGAATCCACCGCCGAGCGCCACGGTGACGATGTGCTGCAACAACACGTCGATCGGTTTGCGTGGACTGTCGCGTGGCTCGACGCGGCGAGCCACGGTCGCGCGACGCGCAGCCGCGGCTTCCACCAGCTCGAAGCTGTGCGTCGGCACGCATGTCGCGCGCGACACACGGCCGGGCGCGTGTCCAGAGCGGCCGGCCCGCTGCAGCAGCCGCGCGACGCCTTTGGGACTACCGACCTGCAGCACGCGATCAACCGGCAAAAAATCGACGCCGAGGTCGAGGCTCGATGTGGAAACGACTGCGCGCAATCGCCCTTCCTTCAAGCCCGCTTCGACCCAGTTGCGCACCTTATGATCGATCGAGCCATGATGAAGCGCGATCAAGGCCGCCCAATCGGGGCGCGCCTCCAGCAGCGCGCGATACCAGGTTTCGGCTTGCGATCGCGTGTTGGTGAACAGCAGCGTGCTCGCGCTGTCTTCGATTTCCGCGATGACTTGCGCGAGCAAGGTTGTTCCCATGTGTCCGCCCCACGGAAAGCGATCCGGGCGCGTCGGAATGATCGTATCGATGATCATGTGCTTCGGCACTTTCCCCTGCACGATGACGCCTGCGCGATCGCCGCCGAGCAAGACGCTGAGCGCATGCGAGAGATTGCCCAGGGTCGCGGACAATCCCCACACCAGCAGATTCGGATTCCAGCGCCGCAGCCGCGCGATGGCAAGTTGCGTCTGCACGCCGCGCTTGGAGCCGAGCAGCTCGTGCCATTCATCGACGATGACGAGATCGACACCGCCGAGCTGTTCCTGCGCGCCGTCGCGCGACATCAGCAGCGAGACGGTTTCCGGCGTCGTCACCAGCGCGATAGGCAAACGTTTATCGAGACGCGTGCGCTGCGCCGATGACGTATCGCCGGTTCGCACGCCGACTTCCCAGCCGAGCTCCAGCTCGCGCAAGCTCTCGCTCAATGCTCGACCGGTGTCCTGCGCGAGCGCGCGCATGGGCGTGATCCACAAGATGCGCAGCGGCGATGCCTGCCTGGGCGCATTTTCTAGCGCCCACGCCAGCGCAGCGAACCAGATCGCGAGCGTCTTCCCGGATCCGGTAGAAGCATGTAACAGCCCGCTGTTGCCGGCAGCGAGCGCGTCCCACACCTCGCGTTGAAACGCGAATGGCAGCCAGCCGCGATCGCTAAACCAGCGCGAGAAGCGCTCATCCATTGAGCATCGCCTGCAACTGCCGCAGCGAATCTGCCTGCTCGATCGGCTTATCGCTGCGCAGGCGCAGAATGCGCGGAAAGCGCACGGCGATTCCGGCTTTGTGGCGCGGCGATGCTTGAATCGCTTCGAAGCCGATCTCGCACACCAGCTCTGGTTTGACGCTCCGCACCGGCCCGAACTTCTCGCGTGTATTGGTGCGAATGAACGCGTCGACTTTGCGGATCTCGGCATCGGTCAGTCCCGAATACGCTTTCGCGAACGGCACCAGCTCGCCGTCGTCCCACACCGCGAATGTGTAGTCGGTGTACAGACTTGCACGGCGGCCGTGGCCGCGTTGCGCGTACACCAGTACCGCGTCGATGCTGTAGGGCTCGACCTTCCATTTCCACCAGTCTCCTCGCCTGCGCCCCATGCCGTACGCCGAGCCGCGGCGCTTGAGCATCAAGCCTTCGACTCCGCGTTCGCGCGATTCTTCCCGCAATTTTTCCAGCGCGTCCCAGCTCTCGGCGAGCACGACCGCAGGTGCGAATAGGGTCGCATCGGCGCCGTCTCCGAGCAGCTTGTCCAATTCCGCGCGGCGCTCGAGCAGCGGCCGCTCGCGAATGTCTTCGCCGTCGCGCTCCAGCACGTCGTATACGATGAAGCGTGCCGGCGCGTCTGCGAGAACTTGCGGCGTCAACGCTCGCCGTGCGATGCGCGTCTGCAGCCGTACAAACGGCAGCGGCCGCTCGGCCTGCCAGCCGATCAGCTCGCCATCGAGCACGGTGCCATCGGGCAAATCTGCTGCGGCGCGAGCGATTTCCGGAAAACGATCGGTGATCAGATCCTCCCCGCGCGACCACAAGAACACTTGCCCTTCGCGCTTGATCAGCTGCGCGCGAATGCCGTCCCATTTCCACTCGGCTTGCCACTGGCCGACTTCGCCGAGACCGGCAGGCGGTATTTCCAATGGATGTGCGAGAAAAAACGGATACGGCTGACCGAGATCGGCGACGGCGCCGTCTTGACTGATCAGCGCTAGATACGCGTGCGCCGATGGTTTCCATTCCCCCATCAGCCGTTGTGCCACACGCCGGATGTCGACGCCGCTCACAGTGGCAAGCGAACGCGTGACCAGCTGACGCGACACGCCGACTCGGAAGCTGCCGGTCATCAGCTTGTTCCATACAAAGCATTCCTCGCGGGTGAGCTCGGACCAGTACCCGTGCAGGCGATGCTGCAATTCGGTTTCCGGCAGACCGCGCAACGGCTGCAGCCGATCCTCGATCCACACCGACAGCGGCAGATCGCTGGCGCGTTGTGCATCGGGCAGCACATGCGCGATGGTTTCCGCGAGATCGCCCACCGCTTGATAACTTTCATCGAACAGCCACGCCGGGATACCGGCGAGCTGCGCTGAGAACTGCCGCAGTAGCTTGGTGGACACGACTTGGCGCGGTTTGCCGCCCGATAAAAAGTAAACCGCCCACGCTGCGTCGGCTGGTTCTGCCTCGCGAAAATAACTCACCAGCGCATCCAGCTTCGCGCGCGTCGATGTCGTCGCATCGATGGCGGCATACAGTGCGGCGAACTTGCGCATGCCTAGCCAGGCGCGATCGCTTCGACGTCGCTCTTGACGGCAGCTTCTGCGTCGTCCGCTTCTTCGCTTTCGTCTTGTTCGCCGCCGTAGCGCGTTTCGAACGCGCCGGCATGGTAACCGTGCTCGGTCAGCCAGCGCACGACCGGCGCGACGTAGCCGTGCGTGACGATCACGCGCTCGGCACCGGTTGCCTCGATCGCCTGTTGCAGACTCGGCCAGTCGGCGTGATCGGACAAGACGAAGCCGCGATCCACCGCGCGCCGCCGACGCGCGCCGCGCAATTGCATCCAGCCGGATGCGAAAGCGTCGGAAAAGTCGCTGAAGCGGCGCAACCACGGCGTCGATTGTGCGGACGGCGGCGCGATCACCAGTGCAGTCGACAGCAGGGATTTGTCGCGCACATCGCTGACACGCGCCGTTTCGGGCAGCGGCACGCCGGCGTCGCGGTACACCCGGTTCAGCGGTTCGACCGCGCCGTGACAGAAGATCGGACCGATGCTGCTGTCCACGCCGGCCAGAATGCGCTGCGCTTTTCCGAACGCGTAGGCGAGCAGCAGGCTGGTCCGGTTGCGTTGCGCATTGGCCTGCCACCACGCGTTGATGTCCGCGAAGATGTCACGTTGCGCCCGCCAGCGATAGATCGGCAGTCCGAAGGTCGATTCGGTGATGAACGTGTGACAGCGCACGCTCTCGAACGGCGTGCAGGTTATGTCCTGCTCGAGCTTGTAGTCGCCCGACACGCACCAGATTTCACCGGCGACTTCGATGCGCACTTGGGCCGATCCGAGCACGTGGCCGGCCGGATGAAACGATACATTCGCGCCATTCATTGCAACGGTTTCGCCGTAAGCCAGCGTCTGCAGGTCGATGTCGCCGAGCCGTGACTTCAATATCCCGGCGCCGGGCGCGGCAGCCAGATAGGCGGCGTGGCCGCGCGAAGCGTGATCGCCATGCGCGTGCGTGATCACGGCGCGGGTTACCGGGCGCCACGGGTCGATATAAAAGTCGCCGGCGGGACAATATAGGCCAGCGGCCGTGGTGATAATGAGATCGGCTTGCGGCATGCTTGAGTGACTGGATGTCGGGCTGCGACATCAGTTAGTGGAGGCCGCAACCCAGCGCAAAGTTCCTTGCGTCGGCTGCGCGCCGCGCTAAATGTACAACTTGCTGGAGGGCGCCGCCGGTCGCAGGACGTGACCATAGCCGCATGCTATGCTTTTCGTCCAATTGAGTATGACTCGGCCGCGCCGGGACAAACGGTTAGAAACACGCTAACCGTTAGCCCCGCAGCCCGGCTCAGGAGTAAATAGCATGAGCAAGCAACTCGTCATTACCTACTACGCTGACCGCGATGTTCTCGGTCTGGTGTCCGACGAGGACTACGAAGCCTTCAAAGATATGCTGCTCGAACAACTGCACAAGGAATGGCCGAAGGCCGGCGTTTCGGTCGACGACGGCGAGAGCAGCAGCATCGAAGTCGAGATGGCCGATGGCGAGTTTCCCACCGAGAAGGCGGAGAAAGACGCCAGAACCGACGTTGAAGCTCGTGTCCATGAAATCGCGCACGACATCATCGAAGAGCGCGAGTGGGCCACCAAGGAATTCGAAGCCTACGACGAAGATTACGAAGAAGACCTAGACGATCGTCGCAGCGCGGACAGCGATCGCGACGATCATTAAGCGCCGAGCGGTCCGGCCCTGCTCACTTCGCTGAGCAGGGAAAGCTCGACCGCAACGCCTGCGTCATAACGTAAGCGCCAAGCTTATCCAAGCCTTCCGGATGTTGCACCAGCCAGGTCTGTACGCTGGCGACGAAGTCGGTGATTTTCACATCGGCCGAAGGGCAGAACCGGCCGGCTTCGCCGGTTGCGTCGCGCCCGGCGAAGCCGCTGACGTAGCCGACGATGAAGCCGATGCAATAGCCGAAATCCTGCACTGTTTCCTGATCAGCCGTCGCGTTCGCGTCCTGCATCACGTTCAATGCGTTGCAGCGTTTGATCAAATCGAGCCCCGTCGGATAGGCGTCGCCGGCGAACGCGGGCGGCATCAGCGGAACTGCGAGCAGCAATGCGGCGACGAGTGCTCCGGCGATAGTGCTTTTACTCATCGACCTTCCCTGGCGTAGTTGCGAGTCGTTTTTCCAATCGTCGCGCGAATACCTGCATTTCCTTCGCTGCCTGTTTGTCGCCTTTGCGCTCTGCCACGATTATTCCCTGACGATAAGCGGCCACCGCTTCTTGCGCGCGTTGCGCGCCGGCCAGCGCGCTGCCCAGCGCTTTCCATGCGGCCGAGTACAGCGGATCCAATTCCACCGCGCGCTGCAGATGCACGATCGCCGCGATCGCATCGCCCGCTTTCAGATAGGCGCCGCCGAGACTGAAACGCAACAATGCACTGTCGCGTCCGGCCGCGAGCATTTTTTCCAGCGTATCGATCGACGGACCCGACATCGCTCATAGTTCGATACGCGTGCCCAATTCCACCACGCGATTGGTTGGAATCTTGAAGAACGCGGTAGCGCTCGCGGCATTGCGCGACATCGCGGCAAACAGTTTCTCCCGCCACAACGCCATGCCGGGCGCCTGTGTCGGCACCAGCGTTTGCCGGCTGAGAAAGAACGACGTCTCCATCATGTTGAAGTCGAGTCCGGTGGATTTCGCGCGTTCCAGGGCGAGCGGCAAATCGGGTTCGTCTTTGAAGCCATAGTGCACCGTGAGCCGGAAGAAATCATGGCCGAGCGGATGGACTTCGACGCGTTGCGATTCCGGCACGTGCGGGATGTCTTCGGCACGCACGGTGAGCAACACGACGCGTTCATGGAGAACTTTGTTGTGATTTAAATTGTGCAGAAGCGCATGCGGCACGCCTTCTTTGGTCGCGGTCAGAAACACCGCCGTGCCTGGAACGCGCAGCGGCGGGTGCGCGGTGATACTCGCGATGAACGGCTGCAGCGCAATTGCGCCGGGGCGCAGTCGCTCAAACAGAATTTCGCGCCCGCGCTTCCAGGTCGACAGCAGCGTATAGACGACGATGCCCACCACGACCGGAAACCAGCCGCCCACGAACAGCTTCACCAGATTCGCGCTGAAGAAGCACAGATCGATTGCCAAAAAGAACGCAGAGATCCCGGCGCACACCGCGATCGGCCAGTGCCACAGTTTGCGCATCACGACGAAGAT
>JBBRGM010000198.1:0-8094 GCA_038240725.1 Burkholderiales bacterium
GGCGTCCTCGCCCTCTTGCCCTCGGCCCAAATCACCCCGGTCGCGCACGCAAGACTTGTTCAGAGCTTCCCTAGAACTGGTGCGCCTCACCCTGCTCCTCGGAGCGCCGACTGCGTTCGCGCCGATGTCGATCGACATCTATCTCCCGGCATTGTCGACGATGCAAAATCAGCTCGGCACCGACGCTGAATCGGTGCAGCCGGCCGTCCCGGCGTTCTTCATGGGCTCGCACTTGGGCAGGCGCTATACGGACCTGTTTGGATGGAGCGATGTATGAACGCCACTTCGCTGCCGATCGCGAGCGTGGTCGCGCTGTGTGCCCTGCAGGGCTGGATCTTCCAGCGGCAAAGCCGCCGCAGTCGCACGACGCTCTTCTGTGTCTGAGCAGCGAATTGATTAAGCTAGTTCCGACTGGCTCTACAAGGACCTCGTTATGTATCCCTTGCTCTCTAAATTCAAGGTACGTCGTCGGCTGCTTGGCGCGCTCAGCGTTGCTCCCGCCTTGTGTTCGTCACTCGTTCGGTCAGCCGACAATGCGACAGACTTGCGACCGACGCACCCATGCGTCGACGAACACGATTTGACGCCACGCCAGATGGAAGGTCCGTACTTCAAACCGCGCTCGCCGCAACGCGTGTCGTTGATCGAACTGCAGCTCAAAGGCACGCCGGTGTTGCTGAGCGGCCTGGTGTTATCGACCAGCTGCAAGCCGGTAGCGGGCGTGCTTCTCGATTTCTGGCAATGCGATGGCGAAGGAAATTACGACATCACCGGGAATCGGTTACGTGGGCACCAATACACGGACGGCGCGGGCCGTTACCGGCTGCAGACGGTCGTGCCGGGCGTCTATCCGGGACGCACGCGTCACATTCACGTGAAAGTGCAGGCGCCCGGCCGGCCGGTGCTGACGACGCAACTGTATTTCCCCGGCGAGCCGCACAACGGCGAAGATTTTCTGTTCACCCCCGATCTGCTCGTAGCGCTGAAGGATGCAGGAGCGAGCCGAGTCGCGCGGTTCGATTTCGTTGTGCGGCTGGGTTGAGTCAGAGCGCTCGCCGCGTAGGCCGATTGACCAGATAGATGCCGGCGCCGACCAGTATGGCAGCGCCGATGAACGGCGGCCGCAATGGCTCGTGCAGAATGAGCACGCCGGCGGCCACGCCGAAAAGCGGCGTCAGGAAAGTCACAACGGATAGCCGTGCAGTCAGATAGCGCGTGAGTAGCCAGAACCAGGCGAGATAGCTGGCGAAGGTTACGATTACGCTTTGATACAGAAGTGCGGCAACCACGATCGGTGTCAGCGAAGTGATGCCTGGCTCGCCAGCCAACAACGCTGCGAGCGGCAACGTGACCGCCGAAACCGCAAGCTGATAGAACAGCGTCTTGCTCGCGCTTGCGCTGCTTAATTTGGTGGTGCGGATCACGACTGTCGTAGCCGCCCACAGTACCGCGGCGATGACGCCGAACGCGTCCCCCAGCAAGGTAGAGCGACTAGCCGCGAAGCCATCCCAGAACGCAAACGCGATTCCCAGAAAGGCGAGTGCGATACCGCCCCACTGCTGCGCGTTCAACCGCTCGCTCGGCAGAAAGTAATGCACGCCTAGCGCAGTGAGGCAGGGGGTGAGGTAGATAAACACCACCATCCGCGAGGCACCTGTGTAGTTGAGGCCGGCGAAGATGAACAGAAATTCGGCCGCAAATAATCCGCCCGCCGCGAGCCCGGCACCCAAGGTACCGTCGCGGGTGAACAAAACAATTCGCCGGAGCTGCGCCCAGATCAGCAGCAGGCCCAGCGCGATCGCGCAACGAAGGCCGCCTTGCAGGATCAGCGAAACGCCAGGCGCCGCAAGCTTGGCCGCAACATGTCCAAGTCCCCAGATCAGGCAGAGGACGATCATCGTCGACAAGGCGGCGGCGTCGACCGGTTTGCGGATTGCGGCGGTCTGGCTCATATAGCTTCGTGAGGAAGGTCGGCGCGCCCCACAATTGGAACACCGGACAGGGATGTGTGTAGCGCGTCGGCGGACCGACGCGCTACCTCGCGCATTAAGTCTCGTGCGCGATTATGAACGAAGCGTGGCCCGGTTCAGGCAAACGCGAACCTCAGCGCCGCCGTGGCTCGACGTGCTTGAACCGGATCAGGCAGCAGCGGCAATACCATTGCTTCGCGCCTGATCGGCGCTGCGGGTTCGCGTCACGCGCCGCTCACCGCCCAGCAGCGCGACTGCCAACTCACTCACCACACCGGCGGTGCGGCCATCGTGGTCGTGCAACGGATTGTATTCGGTGATCTCAACCGCGAGCAGGCGCGGATCGCGTCCGATCGTAGCAAGCTCGCCGAGCAACTCGACGGCGCGCAGGCCGCCCGGCTCGGGACTGCCGACCCCCGGCGCATCCTGCGGATCGAGCGCGTCGACATCGAGTGTCACCCCGAACCCCGCGCTACCGCGCGACGCGATTGCGTGCGCTTCCGCCATAACGTCGGCAAGTCCGCGCCGCACGATCTCTTCCATGTAGAACACGCGCACGCCGAGTCCCGCGAGGAACGACTGCTCCTCCGGTTCAAAACTCCGCACACCGACCAGGCAGACATTTTCCGGCGACAGCGCCGGCACATCTGCGAGCGCGAGCAGATTTGGATCGCCGTAGCCGAGCAAGCAGGCGAGCGGCATCCCGTGCAGCGCGCCACTATGTGAAGTACTTGGTTGATGCGCATCCATGTGCGCGTCGATCCAGATCAGTCCCAGCGAACCGCGCGAGCGCACTGCTTGCGCGACACCGTTCCAGGCACCGATCGCGCAGGAGTGATCGCCGCTCAGCACGAATGGCCGAGCGCCGCTTCGCATGATGCCGAGCACGCGATCGCCAAGCCGCGCACACACGTCGCGAACCGCGCTGAGCGGTTCCGCATGCGATGCCGGCGGCAGCGTCGCGTCCCAACGCGTGCGCAAACCGGCTTGTTTGAGCCGCGTCATGAAGCTCGAGCGCAGAAGCGCTTCAGGGCCGAGGCCGCACCCGACATCGGGCGCACCGCGGCCGCTCGCCGCGGCGACGATATGAATCGCGCGCGACGCTACAGGTGCCTCCAGTTGCACAGCGAACGTCCGATCTTCAGTCATCGCATCACTCCCCAATGCTCGAAGCGTGAGGAACACACCGGCGGGCGGCCGGTACCAGCGTCACTGCGCGGCTCGTCGTTACGCTCGAGCCGCGGTCGACGCGCAGTACGCAAACATTGTTCCGACCGGACAGCTATATGGGGACATGCGCAGACATATCCAGACTCGGAGTGCAAACGCCCAAAAAGTCAGGTGCGATCGGGTGGCGGTACGACGACCGCCGCGTAGGGATGCCGGCGCGTAATCAGATTCGAATGGGCAAACACGTCGAGGGCAGCCTCGTACAACGCCGGATCGATCGCGGCGTCTGCGCCCCAGCATTCGAGGCGCTGGTAGTAGCTGACGGCAGCAAGCAGCGCGGAGCCGTCGATGCTAGGAAAGAACGGCCGCACACGCGCTGCCACTTCGGCCGGCGGTGCGGTGTGCACCCAGCCGCGCGCTTTACGGTATGCGCGCATGAAGCGCGGCGCCGCCTCGCTGCGTAACCACGCGGGCGACGCGGCCAGACTGCTGAACGCGACCGGACCGATTGCGCGACCTACCGAAGCGACGATCCGCGCCGCGCCTTCCGATTCGAGCTGCTGCGGGTATGGCGCCTGTTCGTGAATGTAGTCGCCGCGACCGGCGCGAAACGCTTCCAACATCTGCTGCGTATCGCCGGCATCGACCGCTCGAACGGCAGCAAGGTCCACGCCTTGTCGGTGCAGCGCATACGCCAGCATGGCCTGCGGCTGGCCGCCGTGGACGAACATGAAACGCGCGTCGCGCAACGCGTGCCAGTTGAAATCTTCGGCTGGATCGCTGGCGACACCGCCCGCAAGGTGGCGAGCAGCGATGAGAAAGCCGTCGCGCTGATTGATTTGCGCGAAGTGCACGAACGGCGGTCGCTCGCTCCGTTCGAGATACGGCCAGCTGGCCGATACGGCGGACTGCGACACATCGATCGCTCCGCTCGCGATGAACTCGCCTACCGTCTTGTCGGCAGGCATCACGCTATAGGCCGGCTCGAAATCTTCCGCGGCGAAAAAACCGTTCCCGATGCCTGCCAGCAATGGGCTGTAGAACACCGAATGACGGTAGACCATGATGCGAAGCGGCTGCATTTTCACCTCTTCAGAAGTTAAAGCAAGGCGCGGAACCGCGCCGATGCCGGCCATTTGCTATATGGAATTCGTGCTATTGAAGTGCGCCGGCGCGACGAGCAGGATCGTCCGACCAAATCCATGCGTTCGCTCTTACGGATGGTTCTCTCTTTTGCATGTGGAGGTCAAGATGTCGTACGGCGCGTCCGTTAACGGCGTGAAGGGCAAACGCAACCGAGTTGAGGGAACCACTCGGGCACTTTGCCGATCTCATAATGCGACGGATCAGAGAAGTCACGATTCAACGACGCATTCAACTAGGGGCACACGTCCGCCAGATTGCATTTTGATTCGACACGGGGAACACGCCCGGACTGCAGCAGCGGACACGGAGACGGCCATGCATCACGCCCAATCCAGGAGTTCGCCGGACAGCGCGGAGGGCGAGGCGAAGATACACCGTTCGCACGGTGTGTCTTCGACGTCGTTGCCTGATAGATCGATCAGCCGTACTTCCCGTTCCAATCCTCGTTTCATCTCGTTGTTTCCACCTGTTCTGTCCCCACGCGTCTCGGCGCTACGCGCCGCGCGCCCAGCGTGTGTGTTTGAGCAGCGCCGCGTCGATGCGCGCGCTCGTGCCGCGGTGATTTGCGGCGGCGTGCACGTCGAAATGGCGTGCGTTTCGTCACATGCGGACGGCGCGAAAGCGCTGGCAAGAAAGCTGCTTTGTGGTATGCGAAATCGTGAAGGTAACGACTGCTCTAACGCGCTCCGCGACCAGATACACGGCTGCCGCGGAAATCGAAACAGTTGCGTTGGTGAAGGCGACGCGAGTCCAAGACGTCTACGCAGATCGACTTGGTGCGTTAATGCCAGTAAGCGGTGCTAGAGCAGATGTTTTGAATGAGCAGCACTAAAAGATCCATCCAGCGTATCGGAGCGGTCGTATAAAAAGAAGATGCGACATATGAAAAATAAGAACGGAGGTAGCAGCTCAATAGATCATTTTAGGAGAGAAGGTTCATGATGACGCTCGTCGAAGGCTACAAAGCGAGATATTCGTCTTCTGCACAGGAAGAGATGTCTCTGGAAGATTACCTGCAACTCTGCCGCAAGGACCCGCAGGTCTATGCGAGCGCGGCGGAGCGCATGCTGGCGGCAATTGGGGAACCCGAGCTGATCGATACAAAGCTCGATCAACGCCTCTCCCGCATCTTTTCCAACCGCATACTCAAAGTCTATCCGGCGTTTCAGGAGTTCTACGGCATGGAAGACGCGATCGCTCAGATCGTCGCCTTCTTCAAACATGCTGCACAAGGACTCGAGGAACGCAAACAGATCCTCTATCTGCTCGGTCCGGTCGGCGGTGGCAAGTCGTCGATCGCCGAGCGGCTGAAACAACTGATGGAACGCCGGCCGATCTACGCGCTCAAGGGCTCGCCGGTCAACGAATCGCCGCTGGGCTTGTTCACCCCGGATGAACACGGTGAGATGCTGCAGTCGGAATACGGCATTCCCGTACGTTACCTGCACGGAATCATGTCGCCGTGGGCCATCAAGCGCCTGGAAGAGTCCGACGGCGATATCTCCAAGTTCCGCGTCGTGCGCATCCAGCCTTCAGTGCTGCGTCAGATGGCGATTGCCAAGACCGAGCCCGGAGACGAGAACAATCAAGACATCTCTTCGCTTGTGGGCAAGGTCGACATCCGCAAGCTCGACAAATTCGCGCAGGACGATCCTGACGCGTACAGCTACTCCGGCGGGTTGTGCCTAGCCAATCAAGGCCTACTCGAGTTCGTCGAGATGTTCAAAGCGCCGATCAAGATGCTGCACCCGTTGTTGACCGCAACGCAGGAAGGCAACTTCAAGGGAACCGAGGGCTTCTCCGCGATTCCTTTCAACGGCATCATCCTCGCGCACTCGAACGAATCGGAATGGCAGTCGTTCCGCAACAACCGGCACAACGAGGCCTTCCTTGATCGTATTTACATCGTGAAGGTGCCGTATTGCCTGCAGATGTCCGAGGAAGTAAAGATCTACGAGAAACTGCTTCGCCACAGCGCTTTGTCGCAAGCGCCTTGCGCGCCCGGTACGCTCGACATGATGGCGCAGTTTTCGGTTCTCTCGCGTTTGAAAGAGCCGGAGAATTCAAGCATTCATTCCAAGATGCGGGTGTACGACGGCGAAAGCCTGAAGGACACCGATCCAAAAGCGAAGTCGTTCCAGGAGTACCGTGATTACGCTGGTCCCGACGAAGGCATGACGGGAATCTCGACGCGCTTCGCCTATAAGATCTTATCGACCGTGTTCAACTACGATCAATTGGAAGTCGCCGCCAATCCGGTGCACCTCATGTATGTGCTGGAGCAGCGTCTTGGCCGGGAAGACTTCCCGGATGAAACCAAGCGCCGGTATCTCGACTTCATAAAAGGCTACCTCGCGCCGCGCTACGCTGAATTCATCGGCAAGGAAATACAGACTGCTTATCTGGAGTCCTATTCCGAGTACGGGCAGAACATTTTCGACCGCTATGTGACCTACGCCGATTGCTGGATTCAGGACGAAGACTTCCGCGATCCGGATACCGGCGAGTTCTTCGATCGTTCGGCATTGAATACCGAGCTGGAAAAAATCGAAAAGCCTGCAGGGATCGCGAATCCGAAAGACTTCCGAAACGAGATCGTAAACTTCGTTCTGCGAGCACGTGCGAACCATGGCGGCAAAAACCCGCACTGGAATAGCTATGAAAAGTTGCGCGAAGTGATCGAGAAGAAGATGTTCTCCAGCACCGAGGATCTGCTTCCCGTGATCTCCTTCAACGCGAAAGCGTCAGCTGAAGATCAGAAGAAGCATCAGAATTTCGTCGAGCGCATGGTAGATAAGGGCTACACGGAAAAGCAGGTGCGACTGCTGTCGGAATGGTATCTGCGAGTCCAGAAGTCTTCGTAACTGTGGAGGGGAGAGTGGAGGCTATGAGCAAGAGTCATTCAGTGTCTCAACGCTTATCCTTTGCGCCTGCGTTATGAATTACCTGATCGATCGCCGGCTCAACGGGCGCAACAAAAGCGCTGTCAATCGGGAGCGGTTTATCCGCCGCTATAAGGAGCAAGTGCGGCGAGCCGTCAAAGGCATGGTCGCGGAACGCTCAATCACGGACATGGCGAAAGGCGGCGACGTGAAGGTGCCGGCGCGGGACATCTCCGAGCCTGGCTTCGGTTACGGTTCCGGCGGCGATTGGGAGACGGTGCATCCCGGAAATAAAGAATTCGTGAAGGGCGATCGCATTCCGCGTCCGGAAAGCGGCGGCGGTGGGGGCGGCGGCAATCAGCCGGGTGACGGGCAGGGCATGGACGATTTCGTGTTCACGCTCTCGCGCGATGAGTTCCTGAATATCTTTTTCGAAGATCTGGAGCTGCCCAATCTTATGCGCACGGCTGTGGCGGAAGCTGAACAGAAAAAACTTGTTCGCGCCGGCTACGTAAAAGAAGGTACGCCGTGCAGTCTAAGCGTGATCAAGACGATGAAGACGGCGCTGGCGCGTAGGATCGCGCAAGGCGGCCCGATCAAAAGCGAACTGGCAACCCTGCTCGAAGAGCTGGAGGCAGCATCACTCGAAGGCCGGTCGCAATCGCATATCGAAACGCTGAAAGCGCGAATCGGCGAGCTGGAAACGCGTCTGGAGCGTCTGCCGTTTCTAGACGACGTCGATCTGCGCTACCGGCATCGCGTTGCGGTGCCGGCTCCGACTTCGCGGGCAGTCATGTTCTGCTTGATGGATGTTTCCGCTTCCATGGATGAGCGGAAAAAAGATCTCGCAAAACGCTTCTACACGTTGTTGTACTTGTTCCTTACGCGCAAATACGAACGCGTCGAGCTGGTGTTCATTCGCCACA
>JBBRGM010000199.1:0-8087 GCA_038240725.1 Burkholderiales bacterium
GCGCCTGAAAGCCACAACCGTCGCAGCGGTAGAGCGCCAGGCTGCGGGTGTGCTGATGCACCAGATTGCGGATCAGCTCGAGATCGCGGCGGCGTTCGACCGGCGCTTCGAGCAATTGCGCTTCGAGGAGTTTATCAAGACCCAGTAACGTCGGCGCGCGACGCAGCTCTTCGCGTACCAGCAGGTTCGCCGCAGCTGGGCCTTCGCGTTCCACCACGATCTGGAACACCGTATTCAGCAGATCGAGCGACGTATACGTCGCCAGATAGCCGCGCAGCAAACTGATGCCTTCCTCCTGACGATCCAGTTGCTTGTATGCAGCGTAGATGCGGTCTGCGATGAGCGCGAGATAGTCGGGATTCTGCCCTTCGATCCGTTTCCAGAAGTCGATTGCCTCGGTGGGCCGGCCTTCGCTCAACTCTAGATCGCCGAGGAGAATAAACGCGCGAACGCATTTGCGATTGGTATTGAGCGCTTCTTGCAGATAGGCGCGTGCTGATTGCGGCCGCGAATGCATCATGTCCGATTGCGCCAGCTCGCAGAAGAAATGGGCGATCTCCTTCAAGCTGGACTGGCCGGTGAACGAATCCATTTTCTTGGAGATTTCGATCGCTTTCAGCCAGTCCTTTTCCTGCTCGTAGATGTCCAGCAGAAACTTGAGCGCGGCCTGTTCGTACGGCGTGCCCTGCAGCTTCAAAAACATTTCCTCGGCGCGGTCGAGCAGCCCCGCCTTGAGATAATCCTGCGCCAGTTCGTACAGTGCGGTGACGCGCTGCTCGGTCGCCAGATCGGCGCGATCGACCAGATTTTGATGCATCCGAATCGCGCGCTCGACCTCGCCACGTCGACGAAACAGATTCCCCAGCGCGAAATGCAGCTCTACGGTTTGCGGGTCAACCTTTACGACTTCGATGAAGGCCTCGATTGCCTTGTCGGGCTGCTGGTTGATCAGGAAATTCAGGCCGCGGAAATACGACGAGGGCACTGCGCGCGATTCGGTGAGCAGCTGTTTGATGTCGATGCGTGCGGCGAGCCAGCCCAGCCCGAAGAAAATCGGAAAACCGATCAACCACCAGAGTTCGAATTCCATTGGACTAGTGCCGCGGCGTGCGGATCAGAGCAGCCGCCGCTCGGGTCCGCGATCCGTGCTGTTCAGCGCGGCCTGGCGCGCGTTCAGCTCACGGCGTAGTTGCGCGACCTCGCGACGCTGGCGATACAACCACGCCGCCCCTGCTAATACGCCGAGTGCCGCGCCGATGATGAAGAAGACAAACAGAACCAGCGACAACGGCGCGCGCCATTCCCAACCCAGAAAGTAGCGCAGGGCTACCGGGTCGGTGTTCTTCATGGCAAGCCCCAGCAACAGCAGAAAGAGGAGGATCCGAAGGATCCAGAACAGATACCGCATGGGCGGCGTGCGCGATTGGTCCGTCCGCAGCGCTTCGAGACTAGGCCTGCTCCTCACGCTGAGCATCCACGCGCTCGCGCAATTCTTTGCCGGCCTTGAAGTGCGGCACGTATTTGGCGGGCACCTGCACCTTCTCGCCCGATTTTGGATTGCGCCCGATACGCGGAGGGCGATAGTTCAGACCGAAGCTGCCAAAGCCTCTGATCTCGATGCGCCGGCCCTGCGCCAAACTTTTGGACATGGCATCGAGAATCATTTTTACAGCCAGCTCCGCGTCGCTGGCCACCAGTTGCGGAAAGTGAGCCGCAAGCCTGGAGATCAACTCCGACTTTGTCATGGTTTCCCTTGTGGCTGGTCGGAATGCCTGCGTCGTCCCCGGTCTTGCCGTGCTGCTCGCCGCCCTTAACTACACGAGCCAGGCAGGGCGAAAACATCCACATCCAGGTACTAATAACGGCGTCCGTGTTATCGATCCCACCTGCAAGTTTCCGCAGCGAACATCTCGCTGCGGCGCCGCCCCGTGGAAGCGGGACAAAAGCGTGTCTTGCACTGAACAGCTTCACTCCTCCGGATTTCGCAGGATGCGCCGTCACCGCCGCGGACATCATTGCGACGGCGCCAGCCTACCCTGCAAATCCCCGTAACGCTACTGAGCCGAGTTCTTGGTGTCCATCTTTGCCTTCAACAGCGCGCCGAGGTTGGTGGTACCTGCGCTGGCAGGCGCTTCCGCAGTGTGCTTCTGGATCGCCTCGGACTCTTCGGCCACGTGCTTGGCCTTAACCGACAAATTAATCGTCCGGTTCTTGCGATCGATATTGATGATCATGGCGTTGACCGAATCGCCTTCTTTCATTTGCGTCCGCAGGTCTTCGACGCGGTCGCGCGAGATTTCGGATGCGCGCAAGTAACCTTCGACCTCACCGTCGAGGCTGATTACTGCGCCCTTCGCATCGATACTCTTGATCTTGCCTTCGAC
This sequence comes from Burkholderiales bacterium, assembly GCA_038240725.1. Taxonomy (GTDB): domain Bacteria; phylum Pseudomonadota; class Gammaproteobacteria; order Burkholderiales; family SHXO01; genus SHXO01. The sequence goes on from JBBRGM010000199.1 coordinate 2,385, forward strand.
CAGACTGCCTTTGTCGTGCGTGGCGACGTAGTTATTGAACGGATCGCCTTCCAGTTGCTTGATGCCGAGCGAGATGCGTTCGCGCTCGACGTCGATCGCAACGACCACGGCCTCGACCTCATCGCCCTTCTTGTAGGAGCGAACCGCGTCTTCGCCGGGCAACGTCCACGACAGATCGGACAGATGCACGAGACCGTCGATGCCGCCGGTCAGCCCGATGAAGACGCCGAAATCGGTAATCGACTTGATCTGCCCGCTGACCTTATCGCCTTTCTTGAAGCTGGTCGCGAACTCGTCCCACGGATTCGGCATGCACTGCTTCATGCCTAGCGAGATGCGCCGACGTTCTTCGTCGATTTCGAGAATCATGACTTCGACTTCGTCGCCGACCTGCACCACTCGCGACGGATGTACGTTCTTGTTGGTCCAGTCCATCTCGGATACGTGCACCAGACCTTCGATGCCGGATTCGATCTCGACGAACGCGCCGTAGTCGGTCAAGTTGGTGACCTTGCCGAACAGCCGCGTGCCGGTCGGGTAGCGGCGTGCGATACCGATCCAAGGATCTTCGCCGAGCTGTTTCAAGCCGAGCGATACGCGATTCTTTTCCTGATCGAACTTCAAAACTTTGGCTTCGACTTCATCGCCGACCGCCAACACTTCCGAGGGATGCTTGACGCGTCTCCACGCCAGATCGGTAATGTGCAACAGGCCATCGATACCACCCAGATCCACGAACGCGCCGTAGTCGGTGATGTTCTTGACGATACCCTTTACGACCGCGCCTTCCTGCAAGCTGGACAGCAGCGCTTCGCGCTCTGCACCTTGCGTCGCTTCGAGCACGGCGCGGCGGGATACGACGACGTTGTTCCGCTTACGGTCGAGCTTGATAACCTTGAAGTCGAGCTGCTTGCCCTCGTACGGATTGGTGTCCTTCACCGGCCGCAGATCGACCAGCGAGCCCGGGAGGAAAGCACGGATGCCATTGATCATGACGGTCAGGCCGCCCTTCACTTTGCCGTTTACCAGACCTTGTACTACTTGGCCTTGCTCCAGCGCCGCTTCCAGCTCGTGCCAGGCCGCCAGGCGCTTGGCCTTTTCACGCGACAACCGCGTTTCGCCATAGCCATCTTCCAGCGCTTCGATCGCGACCTGCACGAACTCGCCCGGATGCACCTCGAGCTCGCCGCGGTCGTTGCGGAATTCTTCGAGTGCGATGTAGCTTTCGGATTTGAGGCCGGCGTTGACGACGACGAAGTTGGCATCGATGCGAACCACCTCAGCGGTGATCACTTCGCCTTGCCGCATCTCTTGGCGGGTCAGGCTTTCTTCAAACAGCGCGGCGAAACTTTCCAAGTCGGGTGCGAGCTCAGGCGTTTTTTGGGAGGCAGTGGCGGTAGCGGGCGTCATCACGGGAGATTTCGTACTCGTTTGTTAGCCATTCGCTGGTCTGAATGGGGTCAGTTAAAAATCAAAAGACCACCTCGCACGGGTCGCTACCTCGATTGAGGCCAGCCGACTGGGGACTTGCTGCGAGATGGCACTTGTTTTTGCGCTTGCTCGAACCACATCAACACTTGTTCGACTGCCTGTTCGATTGACAGCTGGGTGTTGTCGAGCTCGATTGCATCAACGCACTTCTGCAGTGGTGCGACGGCGCGTTCGGCGTCTCGCGCATCGCGCTCATTGATGTCCTGCAAAAGGGCGTCAAGGCTAGCATGTATTCCCTTCTCCATCAACTGTTTATACCGGCGCTCGGCACGAGCGTGCGGACTGGCGGTCAAATACACCTTCAACACCGCGCCTGGGAACACCACCGAACCCATGTCGCGACCATCTGCCACCAGCCCGGGCGCGTGTCGAAACGCCCGCTGTCGCTCTAGCAGCGCCGCACGGACCCCATCGATTGCGGCTACTCGGGAAGCAGCGAGAGACACCGGCTCTGCGCGGATTGCCAGTGTGACGTCTTCGCCGTCGAGAGTCACCACCGGGCCGTCGAAGCGAACGTTCAACTCGGCAGCCAACCGGCTTAACGGCAGCGAATCGTCTAAATCAAGCCCGTGCTCGATTGCAGCAAATGCAACCAGCCGATACAGCGCGCCACTGTCCAGCATATGGAATCCCAGCGCACGAGCCACCTCCTGCGACACGGTGCCCTTACCGGAAGCCGATGGGCCATCGATGGCGATGACCGGGATGTCTTCCGCAGTGATCTGAGCGAACCGCTCGAAAAAGTCTGGGAACGTCTTGGCGACGCAGCCTGGGTCATCGATCCTCAGGGGCACGCCGCCCAAAGCAGCCAGCGCAAAGCACATTGCCATGCGGTGGTCGTCGTAAGTACGGATGAATGCGTTGGCTTCAAGACGTCCGCCGGCGGGCGGCGTCACGCGCAGATAATCTGCGCCCTCTTCGACCACCGCACCGACTTTGCGCAACTCCGTTGTCATCGCCGACAATCGATCGGTTTCCTTCACCCGCCAACTGCCGATTTGCCGCAAGGTACACGGGCCGTCCGCGAACAGCGCGGCGACCGCCAACGTCATCGCCGCATCCGGTATCGCGTTCAAATCCAGATCGAACGCCTTGAGCTTGCCGCTGACCGGGGAGCGCGCCTCGATCCAGTTGTGCCCTTTGGTGATCACGGCGCCCATTGCGGCGAGCGCATCGGCGAATGCGACGTCGCCCTGAACGCTATCGATCCCGACGCCCTCCACGCGTACGGGTCCGCCCGCGATCGCGCCCGCCGCCAAAAAATAGGACGCACTGGAGGCATCGCCTTCCACGATCACTTTGCCCGGGCTGCGATAACGTTGAGCGGCCGGGATGGTAAAGGCGCGCCAGCCGTGTCGCTCCACGTGGACGCCGAACAGCGCCATCTGGCCGAGCGTGATCTCGATATACGGTTTGGAGATCAAGTCGCCTTCGACTTCTATGACGACTTCTTCGCCAATCAGCGGCAACGCCATCAGCAGTGAGGTCAAAAACTGGCTCGACACGTTGCCGCGCACTTTCACCGGTCCCTGCACCTCGATCGTCGACGGCAGGATTTCCAGCGGCGGGTAGCCTTCGTTTTCCAGATAGCGGATGTTTGCGCCGATGCCGCGCAGCGCATCGATGAGATCGCCGATCGGTCGCTCGTGCATGCGCGCAACGCCGGAAACGGTGTAGTGACCGACGCTCAACGCAAGCACTGCGGTGAGCGGACGAATTGCAGTACCGGCGTTTCCCAGGAACAAGCGAGCCGATTTCGCCGGAAACGAGCCCGCGCAGCCGGTAACTTGCAGTTGATCGGGCCCGGTGCGTTGCAGCCCGATGCCGAGCTTCTCGAGCGCTTCGAGCATGCGGTCGACATCGTCGGACGCGAGCAGATCTTGGATATCGGTGACGCCCTCGGCCAGCGCCGCGAGCAATAGCGTGCGGTTCGAAATGCTCTTCGACCCGGGCAGACGCAACACACCAGCCGCGCGATGCAGCGGACCGATATCGAGATATTCCGGATATGTTCGCATCGGCTATTTACCTTGCAGCCACGCGTTGCGGGCCGTTCGCGCACTCTCGAACGTCTGCTGCAGGCCTGCGCCATCACCGCCTTGCAGCTGCGTCATCAGCTCAGCCAGCCCGCTCTGATAGTCGGACAGCTCGTTCAGCAGCGCATCGCGATTCGCGAGAAAGATGTCGCGCCACATCTCGGGCGAGCTGCTGGCGATGCGCGTGAAATCGCGAAAGCCTGCACCCGCGAACGAGAATAGCTCTCCGGCCTGGGCGCGGCTTGCAATCATATGAACGAGGGCGAACGCCAACGCATGCGGCAGATGGCTGACAGCGGCGAGCACTTCGTCGTGCCGCTGCGGTGTCATCTCGACGATGCGCGCGCCGCATGCGCGCCAGGCTGCGTCGATACGAGCTCGGGCATCGGGCGCGGTTTCCGCCAGCGGCGTGATGACCACGGTGCGATCGCTGTACAGTTTTGCGTGCGCCGCTTCGACGCCCGAGTGTTCGGCGCCGGCAATCGGATGCGCAGGCACGAACTGCGAAAGCTTGTTTCCCAGCGCCGAGCGCGCGGCAGCGATAACGTCGCGCTTGGTGCTGCCGCCGTCGGTGATTGCGGCGCCGGCGTCCAGGTAAGGCGCGATCGAATTCAGGATTTGCTCGGTGGCGTGCACCGGCACCGATACGAGAATGAGGTCCGCATCGGCGACGGCGCTGCGAGCGTCTGCAGCGATCTCATCGATGACGCCGAGCTCGACGGCGCGTGCAAGATTCGCCTGGCCACGGCCGAACCCGACGACACGATCGACCAGGCCGGCATGTTTGAGCGCCGCGGCGAACGAACCGCCGATCAACCCGACACCGAATATGGCGAGCTTGCGGAAACGAACTTCGCTCACGGTCGCAGGTGAGTAGGCGTCAAGCGTGATACGCGTTGCGCAGCGCGGTTAGAAAGCGCTCGTTTTCCGACTCGAGACCGATCGACACGCGCAGATGTTCGGGCATGCCGTAGCCTGCGATCGGGCGCACGATGACGCCTTGCTGCAGCAGGCGCTGATAAACCTCAGCTGCAGGTCCGGCGTGAAACGTCACGAAGTTGCCGAACGAAGGAATATGCGTTCTCCCCAGTTGCTTCAGCCCCGCAACGATCTGCTGCATGCCTTGTGCGTTTAGCTGAACGCTGCGCGCGACGAATTCGTGATCGCTCAGCACAGCGGTGGCAGCGGCCTGCGCGAGGGTGCTGACGTTAAACGGCTGGCGCACACGATTCATCAAATCGGCAACCTCCGGGTGCGCGAGCGCGAATCCGACGCGCAGGCCCGCCAGCCCATACGCTTTGGAGAACGTCCGCGTGATTATGAGATTGGGAAACTGCTCGATCCAGCGCGGCGTGTCGGTTTGCATTGCGGCCGGCAGATACTCGTTGTACGCCTCATCTAAAACCACGATGACCCGGCGCGGGACCTTGCGCAAGAACGCGTCGACCTCATCGGCCGCGGCAAAAGTGCCGGTCGGATTGTTCGGATTGGCGAGCCACACGACCCGCGTGTCTTCGCTGATCGCAGCCGCCATCGCATCGAGGTCGTGTCGGTAATCTCGCGCCGGAACAACGATGCTCTGCGCGCCGGCCGCTTGCGTTGCCAATGGATAGACCGCAAATGCGTGCTCGGAGAACACAGCCGAATCCTTCGCGCTCAAAAATGCACGCGCCACCATTTCGAGCACATCGTTGGAACCGCTGCCGAGCACGATCTGATCGCGGCCGATGTCGTAGCGCGAAGCCAAAGCGCGTTTGAGCTCGAAGCCGCTGCCGTCCGGATAGCGCGACATGTCGCGCAGCTGCTGTTCGATCGCCTGAATCGCCAGTGCGCTTACGCCGAGCGGATTTTCATTCGAGGCCAGCTTGACGATCGTGTTCTCGTCCAGGCCCAGCTCGCGCGCAAGCTCCGAAATCGGTTTGCCCGGCTGATAGGGCGCAATTGCGCGGATGTAACTGGCGGAACGTTCGCAGGCGTCGATCATGTAGGTTGCCGGCGCTTAAAACGCCGCCGGATAGGATCCGAGAATTTTTAGAAACGATGCGCGATCGCGCAGCGCTTCCAGCGCTTTTGCGAGCGCGGGATCTTGCTGATGACCGACCACGTCCACGAAGAAAACGTACTCCCACAGCCCGGTGCGTGACGGGCGCGATTCCAGGCGTGTCATGTCGACGCC
>JBBRGM010000200.1:0-8061 GCA_038240725.1 Burkholderiales bacterium
AAAAAGCGATCAAGCTTCCCTTTTCCAAGTCCGTTCCGATCGCTTTACCGACGGTCGCAGCGACGATCGCTTGTAGGTTTACTTCTTGGACGTCTTGCGAATTTCTTTCTCGTCGCCCCACTCCATCAACCCGCTCTCGACATTCCACAGCTGAAGATTGAACTTGTAATAGACATCCTTCACGTCTTCTGCCTGCTTGACGATGGATGTGATGTTACCTTCGAGCCGGTACGGCGCGCCGACCATCTTTCCCATCTTCACCGCTTTATCTTTGTCGTAGAGCTCGCTTTGCTGACGGCGCAGCTCGTCGACTTGCTGCTGCATTGCGGCGGCGTCGACAGCGAAGCGAACGCGGCCGCTCTTCTGCAGCTCGGTCCGGATGCTATCGGTAATCGAGCGGGTGTCGATGTATTCGCTCGTCTTGTTCTTCACTTCCTGAACGGTGACGACCGGTCGATTGCCGTCGGCTACGACGCCGGAATTGAGCAGCGAGCGCGTCATCGTTTCCGCGATCATTTGCAGATCGGTCGACCCGAACTGGTTGGTTACGGTTTCCACGCCTTTCGGATCGCCGTAGCGCACCTTCTCCTTCGCGCAACCGCCGATCAGTAAAGCCGCGCTGATCAGCGGAATCAGTACCACTCGGCACGGGTTGATCATTGCAGTCATTCGTTGATCTCCTTTCGAGCAATGCGGCCGGATACGCCGCAGGTCAATAATGATTATCGGGAAGGAAATCCTAACCGAAACAAAATTCAGTGCTTAAGAGCAATGCGCTCAACGCTCTTTGTCGGCATCGAGCAAGGTCAATTTGAAATCGACCGCGCCAGAGGCCGGTGCGGTAGCGACGATCGTCTCGCGCGATTTCTCGTACAAGTAAACCGGTTTCCAGACTTCGTCATTCCAAGCCTTCATGCCGTTACGATCGACCCATTCAAACCGATAGGCAACGCGGCGAACGGTCGTGCCAGTATTCGCCAACGTCGCATCGATGCGGAGGAGATCGCCTTGCATGATGCATTGCATCTGCGACACTTTCACGTCTTTCACGTCGCCGGCGGTCTGCACTTTCGCGGCGAGCAAGTCTTCCATCGATCCGACGGATTTGCCGCCGACCGGGCAACCGAAAGCGGTTAGCGGCTTTTCCGGCGCCGGGGTCACGGTGGACTTAGTGGCGCAACCGGCCATCGTCATTAGAACGACGACGGCGAACATAGAAGCTAAGCGTTTCATCGAGGTTTCTCCGCGGATGGGTTTTCTTCAAACGTGGTTGGCGCCGTTGTCGTTGACTTGGTGCTGTCCGCATCGGTCGCAGGCCGCGATGGCCGCCGCCCAGCGTCCGATGCCGCAAGCTGTGTCTCGGGCGCCATTACGAAGAGCTGTCCTTGCAATAGGCGTAAGCCTACCACGGCATAACGGCCCGCTACGGTGACGTGTACGGTGCGCGAACCTGCGGCAGTTTGCAGCGTGATGCTGTGCGTACCGGGTGGCAATCGGCCGCGTGCAATTGCGATGCGGGCAGGCAGGGTACGCCAGGTGCGCTCGTCGGCTGACTCGGTGATGACCGAGCCGATGCTGAGTGCGATTCCGGCAAGCCCAAGCAGCAAATTGTCCCTGCGCTGCCCTTCGTGCTGAAGCTGGTATTGCGCAACTGCCTTGGTGCCGGAACGAATAACCCCGCGCAAGATGATGCCGGGCATTTCGTCTTTGAGCGCGCGCCGCGCCATGGCGTCGATGCTCGTGACCGGCACTACCTTCAGCGGATCGTCGCCATCGACCGTGAGTTGAGCGGGAAGATAGGCGGAAGAAGTCGACTGCATAACGGGAAACGAAACTGGAATCAAAACCAAGGTGCGGTTCACCGGAATCGGCAGCGGGAAGCTGCGCGACTCGCGCGCCGGTGCGGTGCCGGACTCGACCACGAAGAGAACGTCGGTCACGTCGTTCGCCGGTGCACTGACGCGCTGATCGAGCCCGCGCAGCGCTTCCTCGAGCAACGGCTGATTCGGCTGCAGCTCGATCGCCTGTCGATAACCCGCGGCAGCGAGGCTCGGCTCCCCCTGTGATTCGTAGATGTAACCGGCAAGATAATGCGACAGCGCGCTCTGGTAGCTGTTCTTCAGCGCGTTGACTTCCGGGTTGTCGATGCTTTCTACCGGGTAGCCGTTTAGCTCTTTAAAGTTTGTTTTTGCACCGCGTTTCGCGGCGTCTTTTTCGACTTCTGCTACTTGCTTTGCTCGCAGATCGGTGATGACGGCTTCACGTTCGTGCGTCTGCGTGATTGCCACGCGCGCATCGTCGAAGTCGTTCATGGCTAGAAAGTTCAGCGCCATGCGTGTCGTCAGCATGACTTTTTCGTAGTCATGGCCTTCGTACGGCAGCGACTTGTCGTTGAGCAATAGACTGCCGGCGCCGCCCAGCAGCTTCGCAGGATTGATCTTCGCCGTTTCTTCCCAGGCTTTGACCCGTTGATCCGCCGATCGCCACGATTGCTGGCTGTCGGGATAGCGGTCCTTCAAGCGCTGCAACTCGCCGAGCTCGAAGTAATAAAGCAGATCCTTTTTATCGCTTTTGTTATTCGACTGCAGGACGTTGATGGCGCCGTCTACGTTGCCGCTGGAGACTTGACCCAAAGTGCTGTTCAATTCTTTGTCGTAGCTGCGAAAAGTCGCGCAGCCCGACGCCAGCACACAAATCGCGAGTGCCGCGAATGCTGCAAAAAGGCGACGCATAGGGTTCGGCCTTGCGCAGTGGGCTTCAGATACCAAGCTGCCTCGCCAGGTCGATGAAGTCGTTCGCCACCACGTCGTAATCGGAGTGGAGCGGCAGGCTGTAGGTTTCCGGCTTGCCGAACTCTTCTGGCCGCCGCACGAACGCCGTGCGCAATCCCACTGCACGAGCGGCGGCGAGATCGTCTTCATGCGCAGCGACCAGCATGGTTTCCTCGGGTTGTACATCGAGCATAGCGGCCGCGCCCAGATACGCTTCGGGATCCGGCTTGTAGTGGTGAAACAGCTCAGCCGACAATACGCAATCCCACGGCAGCCCTGCACGCTTCGCCATATTCGTCAGCAACGCCACATTGCCATTCGACAGCGTCGCCAGCGTGTATCGCGTTTTCAAACGCTGCAGACCTGCTACTGAATCGGGCCAGGGATCCAGACGATGCCAGGCTCGGTTGAGCTGAGCAGTCTCAGTCTCGCTCAACCCATTCACCTCGAAGCGCTGCAGAATGTCGTCGAGAATAATGCGGTGAAGGCGGTCGATGTTCATCCACGGCAGCTCGCCGTTGCGGACGCGACCCATCGCTGGTTTGTATCCTGCCCGCCACGCGTCGGCGAAAGCAGCGGCATCGATATCGAATCCCCGATCGGCGGCAAGTGTCTGCATCTCGCGCGTTATGCTCCCGCGCCAATCGACCACTGTGCCGAAGACGTCGAAGGTGAGCACGCGTACTGCATCGAGAGCTTTAGTCATTTGCATTTACGAGGCCAGGATTCAATCGATGTAAGAGCGGCGTCGATCGAACGGAGAAGAAGTGAATGATACTTACCCATTCCGCATTTCGGGCCGCGCATCCGAGGCCATTCAACGGACAGCTCGGGTTAGCGTTGACCGTTCGCAACGCATGTTAGTTGCATTCGACCGGTCGCGGGGATCGACGCATATCACGCTATTAAGCGGCGCGCGTCGTTCCGAAACCTGACAGGGCCTAATGCAGGTTCACGCTGTAGTGACAGAAAGCATCCTCGCGCACCCAGCCCAACGCCTCATATAGCTGTTGGGCCGCTCTGTTATTGGTCGCGGTAGCCAAATCGATCCGCAGCGCCCCGGCGTTTTCCCCGTGAGCTCGGGCAGCTTGCAACAGCGCACGCCCAACGCCGAGTCGACGGTGTGCAGCTGCGACGAACAAGTCATATAGAACGAAAATGGGGCCGGCGGAAACCGAGCATAACGTCGGGTAGAGCTGCGTGAAACCGATCAGCTCCTTGCGATCGTTTTCAGCCACCAGAAGCGTCGAATCGCGCGATCGTACGCGCTGCTCGATGAAGAGACGGGCGCGGCTCAGGTCTGCAGGACGATCATAGAACTGCCGGTATTGATCGAACAACGAGGAGAGCTGTTCAATATCGGCCGACCTTACCAGCCGCACATGGTCCCAGGTAAATAGCCGGTTCAATGGTCGCGACTCAACATTCAGCCGAAGGCCGCCGCCAACCCCTGGAGCTGTTAGCGGCGGTGCGCAGGCGGCCGCGGATGGCGATTACGGATGGATCACGACGCCCCATGGCAACTCGCCAACCGGAATGTCTTTGATCTTCTTATTCGTGGCCGTATCGATGACCGAGACCGCATTGGAGCGGCCGGTCGCGACGTACAACTTCTTGCCGTCAGGTGTGATCGCCATATTCCATGGCCGCTTGCCAACCGGAATCGTGGCGATGATGTCGTTGCTATCGGTATCGATGACAGAAACCGTCGCATCCTTACCATTGGAGATATAGACGCGCTTCCCGTCGGGACGAACCGTCACACCATTCGAAAAGTTGCCGGCTTTGATGGACTTCAGCACTTTCCGATTGACCACATCGATTACGTAGACGGTGCTGTCCAGCTCGCATGCAACGTACGCAGTGCTGCTGTCGGGCGAGAAGCCAATTCCTCGTGGCCGCTTGCCGACCGGTACGTGCGCCACTTGCTTGCGTGCCTCGAGATCGATGATGTCGATCTGCGTGGCTTCTTCGGCGCTGACGAAGATCCATTTTCCATCGGGGCTGAACACTGCATGTTCCGGATTTTTCCCCTCGACCTTGATCGTAGCCACGCGTTTGTTCGTGCTCGTGTCGATGAGAGCCACCGCGTTGCTGATCTCAACTGCAGCGGCGACCCATTTGCCGTCGGCAGAAATCCCGACACCCTCGGGAGATTCTCCCAGGTCGATCCTGTCGGTGACTTCTTGCTTGTCGAGGTCGATCACGAGCAAAGCGTTGTGCGGCTGGTCGCTGACGTAGAGCGAATTGCCTGATTTGCCGGTCGCGATGCCGCGCGGCTTTTTCCCTGCGGGAATGTCCTTAATAACGGCGTCTGTCTCGGTGTCGATCACCGATACGGTGCCACTACCCTCGTTTGGAACGTAGGCCAGTGGCGCCGCGAACAAGGCCGTTGTCACCGCAAAAGACGCTGCTGCGGCCGTTACTCCCCGGATCGTCGATCTCATTCTCATATTTGTCCTTATCGAAAGGTGGGCATTGTAGCCGGTGGCCGATGGTGCAGTGTTGACCCGCGTAGTATCGATCGGCTGTCCCGGAAAGCCGTTTGTTAGAAGGTAATCGCCCGGTTTCGTTCCGGGTTTCTCGCGAAACGCATCAAGCGACAACACGAGGACACGTGCGAAGTGGCGACCTTGACGCATCCGCGAGCGTTTCAGCGTTTCGGCACGCGCGCACGCTATCCCACGCAATTGCGCTCCTTTGCATCGGTACGGCCCTTAGTCGGCCGCCGTTCGAACTCGAGAAACCCAGCCGCGCATCGTTTGTGAAGAAACGACATACGAGAGATTCATGGTTGCTCTGAAGGGTGCATTCCAGTTAATCCATTTGGCATCGTGGTGAAGTCTTTACGTTATTTTGGATCGTCCGGCGAGAGGCACTAAGGTCCTGGTTTTCCAAAGGAGTAGAGCGATGCGAAATGCATGGTTACGCAGCGCAGGGGTACTGATCGGGGCGCTGATGTTGTTGCAGGGAGATGCGAAAGCTGATCTTATCTCGCTGCAAAACGACGTCGCGATTTATTCTCGACTCAGTGCGAATGGCTTGCCGTTGAGCAATATCGTCGACGGCAACACCGACCAGTTTCGACGGCTCGTCCGTCGCTGAGCTTCCAGTCCGAAAGCACACACGCCTTAGCGTTTGCCGAAAGTAGCGAATATATGCAGCGAGATGCTGACCAAACTGAAACCGCGAACCGTGGGCCGGCCAACGATTCTTTGGCGCACGGGAAACATCAATTGAATTGCCAGGTCTGTCTTGCGCAGTCAATCGTCACCGAGCAGTCCAATATGAATGTAGCGTCGTCGTTAACGAGCCTTCAGATACCGACACTGGTACTGCAGGCGACCAGCAGTCACCTCAGCTTGAATGCGACGCTGTTCAGACGGCTGTTGCGCTACCGAAGCGACTGCCTGCAGGCGTTCGGCAGCAAGCCCAAGGCGCACAGGGCGGTGCGCGAGTTGATCCGTAACATCCGAAACGTCGAGCAGGGACAGGCGGACTGAGGCGCACGCTCTTCCGCCTTCATCGCGACGATCAATAGCTGAGAGCGCCCGCCAGCAAGTCCACCGGGGGCGAGTTGTTGCAACCCGTCACTTCTGCTTTGCCAACAGCTGATTCATTACCTCGAATGCCTTACCGAATGTGCCGTTGCCGACCGCGTCGACGACATCGCTCTCGGATCCTTTGATAACTCGGAACTCGGCAGTCCACGTGCCGAGCGTCTGATTGCTAACGGTGATCGGATACAGCTTCAACGTGGCGACGTAATCTGCCACCGGCAGCGGCGCCTCGAGGATGCAGTAAGTCATCGTGTATTCGTGGTCGGATAGTTCGAGTAATCGCTCGCGGATCGTACCCGCGCCGCCCGTGATATCGAAATTACGCACGCAGCCGATCGTGTCGCTGCGCAAGCCATCCTCGATGTGACTGCGAGAGAAGCGCGGATGCCAATCCGGCAAGCCATTGAAGTCACGCATCTTGCCCCAGACTTTTTCGATCGGTGCGTCGATCACCGCACTGACGAATACTTTAGTCATTTCGAACCTCCGCTCCGTCCTGCGAGCCGCGCGTTCAAGGCCGCAAAGCCCACCACGAACACGTTGTCCCCGATGTCGGTTGTCGTATCCTGCTCAGGTCCCTGGGTAACATCGAACTGCGCCCACCACTGCGCAAGCGTTCGATCGCCGTGGGTAATCGGGATGAACTGCATCGTCGCCTCGTAGTTTGCGACCGGCATCGGCGATACCAGAATGTTGTACGTGATCGTGTAGTCGCGATCGGACAACGTCAGCAATTGTTCTCGCAATAAACCACCGTCGCTCTTGCGGGTGAAGCGTCGAACACAGCCGACCGCATCGCTGCGAAGTCCGTGTTCGATTTCGCTCGTCGCGATCGCGGGATGCCATTTCGGCAGCGCGTTGAAATCCCGGACCAGCGCCCAGACCGCACCGATCGGCGCATCAATCACGGCGCTTCTGTAGACCTTCGCCATTTCCGCTCGCCTCGCTAAAACTTCACGCCTTTGAAGCGGCGCGTCTGTTCGGTAAGTGCGACTTCTGTGGGCAGGCGCTCCATACTGCTGGCACCATAGAACCCGTGACAGTCGCGCGTATGTTGCAAAACGTACTGCGCATCGTCGGGTGACGCAATCGGGCCGCCATGACAAAGGACGATGACATCGGGGCGCACGCCGCGCGCGGCTGCTGCGATCGCGTTGATCTCGGTCACGCACGCATCCAGACTCTTGGCACTCGATGCGCCGATACTGCCGCCGACGGTAACGCCCATATGAGCAACTACGATATCGGCGCCCGCCTCGGTCATGGCGATCGCTTCCTGTGCGTTGAATACGTAAGGTGTCGTCAGCAGGCCCTGCGCATGCGCCTCGCGGATCATGTCGACCTCTAAGCCGTAGCCCATGCCGGTTTCCTCGAAACTTGCGCGCATGACGCCGTCGAACAGCCCGATGGTCGGAAAATTCTGCACGCCGGAAAACCCCATCGCTCTGAGCTCCGCGATGAACTGCGGCATCAGCACGAACGGGTCCGTTCCGTTCACGCCGGCCAGCACAGGCGTGCGCTTCACCACCGGTAATACCTCGCGCGCCATGTCCTTAACGATCTCATTGGCGTTGCCGTACGCGAGAAGACCCGCGGCGGAACCGCGCCCTGCCATTCGATACCGCCCGGAGTTGTAGATGATGATGAGATCGATGCCGCCGGCCTCCTCGCACTTGGCGGACAAACCGGTGCCGGCACCGCCGCCTACGATCGGAATGCGCTGCTCGACC
>JBBRGM010000201.1:0-8061 GCA_038240725.1 Burkholderiales bacterium
CATACCTGGAATTCAATGGCGCGAAATATCGATAAGCCCGATCGCATGATCTTCGATCTCGATCCCGGCGAAGGCACGACATGGAAGCACATGCAGGATGCCGCGAGCTTGATGCGCGGCATGCTCGATGAGCTCGATCTCGACTCATGGCTGAAGACCAGCGGCGGCAAAGGCCTGCATGTAGTGGTGCCGCTGGCGCCCAAGCTCGACTTCGAAGTCGTCAAGAGCTTCTCGCAAGCGATCGTGCAACACTTGGCGGAAGCTATCCCGGAAAGATTCGTCGCCAAGAGCGGGCCGGCAAACCGCATCGGCAAGATCTTCGTCGATTACATTCGAAACGGGCATGGCGCGACTACCGCGGCCGCGTTTTCCGCGCGGGCAAGACCGGGACTGGGGGTGTCGATGCCGGTTGCGTGGGATGCGCTCCCCAACCTCAAGAGCGGTGCCCAGTGGACCATTGCAAATGCTCACGAGCATCTTACGCAGCAGACGAGCGATCCATGGGTCGCCTACTGGAACAACAAGCAGACGCTCGCAGCCGCGATGAAAAAATTGGGCTTCAGAGCGCGAGCCCGTGGCTCCAAAAGAACGTAAACGGGCTCGAGCGTACCCGAACCCGCTGCCCCGCCGCACTCGTTCTGATTCCCGGCGTTGTGGCAAGTCTCGAACTGAACCGAAGTTGAGCGCGGATCTAGACTGTCTTCTTACACGCTATGCGAATGCGTCATGCGCGTTGTAGTCCAGATCCTGGCCAGCAATCCGATAAGCCACAGCCCGGCAAGAGCGACGAGCGCGTAAACCACGCGGCTGAGCACCGCACCTTGACCGCCGAAGATCGTGGCAACGAGATCGAACTGGAACAATCCTACCAATCCCCAGTTCACTGCGCCGACGATAACCAAGATCAATGCAATGCGGTCCCACAATGTGATTGTCGACATTTAAAGGTCTCCTTAGGCTGATGAGTTAGATTTTCTACGTCGATAAACCAACAGTGCAACCGACGGAGACAACACCGCCTTATGGGGCGTTGCTAATTTCGTGGGCGCACTGCACGTTCAATCGCCGGTGCTACCCGCTGACTGTTGTTCGATCGGGTAAGCCGTGAGACCGTCAGGCGCTCGTGTTGTGACATCAAATCGCGCACCAAAACGTAGCCGGCCTGTATCGACGTGGACTCGTTCATCAGCGGTGCATGAGTAAAGCGACTATCCCCTACAGCACAATCGGCACTTGGATTACAGACGACGCGCGAATCGCTGCATACCCTGCATGCGCTGACCGGGAAAAACCAAACCGCCAGCGCGCTTACCTACAGGCGCGCCGACGGCGCTCACTAATGTGTGTCACCCATCATGAAGAGGCCGAGAAATGCATGCGATACACCAAGTACGCGCAGTAACGACAGCCATTCTGGCGACGGTAGTTTTTGCAGGCTGCGCTGGAACGTCCACGCGAAATGATGTTGCCCAAAAGCCGGTTGACGACAGTTTGAATCGCAGCACCAACGCCACAGCGAAGGGGCAGGTCGAGCCGCAAGTTGTACGAACCCGGGAGGCGTCCGATACAGCACCGGCGCAATCGTCTGCATCCGATTCGCAGAAGGTATCGGTATCTTGCTCGGAGCCAGCGGGCGCGCAGGCGGGTCAATGCTTTACACGCGTCGTCTACCCCGCGCAGTACCGCGAAGACCCGGCGCAGACCGTGGTACGACCCGCTTACGACAAGATTACTTATACCGACCCGGTATACGAGGATGTTCAAGAGCAAGTCCTGCAACGAGAAGCGTATACGCGCGAAGTGGAAATTCCCGCGTTGTATGACACGTTCTACGAACAGACTCTGCTTACGCCGGCAGGCAAAATCTGGAAGGCCGGACACGGTGCGGTTGAACGGGTGGATCCGAACACCGGTGAAGTGTTCTGTCTGGTGGATCAACCCGCTGTCTACAACACGATCGAGAAGAAGAAATTGAAGCGAGCCGCCGGTAAACGTGTCGAGGCAGTGCCGGCAGAATACACAACGGTCACGGTACATAAACTGGTGAAGGCCCCTGAGCAGGTGAAGACCCAGGTGCCGGCCGAGTACGGCACCGTCGATAAGCAGACACGCACCAGCGGTGATTCCTGCGAATACGTGCAGGTGCTATGCGAAGATAATGCAACGTCGGCGAAAATCTCTGAAGTACAGCAGGCGCTCGCTCAGCGCGGCTACGACGCCGAGCCTACGGGTGCGATCGATGAACAGCTCACGCAGTCGCTTCGCGAGTTTCAGGCCGACGAGGATTTGCCCGAAACTGGTTTGATGACAGCACGGACATTGGACGCTTTGGGTGTCGCGCTGGAAATCGACCCGAAGGCTGCCACTGCGACATTGCAAGATACTAATTCGAATCTCGAATCAGCTAGCGGGAAGAAACAATAACTGAAGTCAGCGATACGTACCGGGGCCCGGTCACGCACGGATATGTCGATGTCCGTGATATCGCCTGATCGGGCTTCCGGAATGCAATGCACCGATCGAGCCCAGATTCTTGGCGCGCTGCAGCTCGATGCCGCGATGACGCTGATCGATGTCCGCGCGCGCGCCAACCCGATCAACGCATTGCGAATCGTGCGTAGTACTCTGCGATCGTTTTGTAGTCGTGCGCGCTCGGCATCAGCGCCGCGCCGCTCCCCCTGGACGTGATCGGCTTCCGGCTAAAAGCCATCGCCGTCGGGAATCGCAGCACCTTCGGGACGTTCCAGGAAAATGAAGTGATCGAGCGTGTCCATGTCGAATGGCGCGACTCGACATCGGCCGCCATCTTCCGATCGCCCGCTGCTCTTCATCGTTTAGCCCGCCGTCGGCCTTACGCTTCAAGCTGAAGCTGCGTAAGATAGCAGCACAGCAGGTTGTGCTCGAACGCGGCGGCTTCAGTCAGCAGATGCAGTACCTGCTCGCGTGTGTCGATCTTGCGCATGGCTGTTCGATAAAATCGAAGCGCTAACTCGTTCGCTGAATCGACGTCCGCAGCAATAAGGCTATACCGTACCCGGTATATACGTACGGGCGATCTGGGTTGCCGCGGCGATGACCTCGAGCGGCAATTTCGGTGTACGGTCCGCACACAACAGACCGTTGGCTTCTTGAAACGTGTCGGCGAATTGCGTGTAGCAGAACCCGCTGAACAAGGCAGTGTGGTTGATGACTTCCATCAAGTCGCGGAAGCGTTGATGGAATTCCTCATCGCTTTGCGCCATCAGGTAGCCCCACACTTTCGCGACGCCGGGTTGTGGGCATTTGGCGTAGGCAATGCCACCGCACTCGGTGAGCATGATCGGCTGGCCGCGGTGCGGATAACCGTCTAACGTCAGTACGCGGCCGCCAGGACGGCGCCGGTCGAACAGCTCGTCGCGTTTGATATCGGCGCCATAACGCGCGCGGAGATGCTCGAAATTGGCGTCGTAGTCGTGTATGCCGATGATGTCGGTCGCACTGCTCTCCCATCCATCGTTACCTATCACCGGACGTGTGGGGTCGAGCGTTTTGGTGAGATGGTATAGCGCTTCGACCGCATGACGATGCGCTTTCGTCAGAGTCAAATCCGGCACGCCCCACGATTCGTTGAACGGCACCCATACGACCACGCATGGATGACTGTAGTCCCGGTCGATCGCTTCGGTCCACTCGCGCACGAGCCGGTTGATGGTCGTAGTGGTAAAACGATAAGCCGAGGGCATCTCCTCCCAAACCATCAGCCCGAGCTTGTCGGCCCAATAAAGATAGCGCGGGTCTTCGATTTTCTGATGCTTGCGCACACCGGTGAAGCCCATCGCCTTGGCGAGCTCCACGTCGCGACGCAGGGCGTCGTCGTCGGGAGCGGTCATTAATGTTTCCGGCCAGTAGCCCTGGTCGAGGACCATGCGGAGCACATACGGGCGGCCATTCAACATGAAGCGATCGCGCATGACGTTCACCGAGCGCAGCGCCGTGTAGGAGGAAATTTCGTCCAGCACGTCGCTGCCGCGCCTCAACGTGATGTGCGCGTCGATCAACGTCGGCCGCTCGGGACTCCACAGCAGCTCGTTGCGTGAATCGTCGATGCCCGGATCGGACAGGATGATGCGACGCGACGTCTCGCAGTCGATCACTGCATAACTGTCCCGGGCGAGCAACCGCTCGCCATGTTTTAAACTAACGTCGATCGTCAAGTCAGATAGAAAATCGCCGCCGATCAGCGCATCGAAACCGATTTCGAAGCTTTCCATGTGCGGCGTCCAGCGGATCTTCTCCACATAGGTGCGCTCGACGCGCTCAAGCCAGACCGTCTGCCAGATGCCGGTTGTACGTGGGTACCAGACGGAATGCGGCTCGAGTTGCCAATCTTGTTTGCCGCGCGGCTTTGCCAGGTCATGTGGATCGTCCTTCACCCGGACTGCCAGTGTCTGCGGTCCGGACGCGCGCAGAGCGAACGTGATGTCGGCACTGAACGGCGTATGACCTCCCTGATGGGACGCGACCAGATAATCGTTCACCCAGACCTGGGCTTCGTAGTCGACGGCGCCGAAATGCAGCAGCACGCGACCGCCGTCCGCGAAGATTTCGAATTCGCGCCGGTACCAACATGCGCGATGGAAACCGCGATCGCCGATTCCGCTTGCTGCAGACTCAGGCGCAAATGGCACCACGATCTGTAGCGGCCACGCGGCAATTTCGCGCGGTCGCTCGAAAACATTTTCGTCGTCGAACAAGAAGCCCCAGTGTCCGTTCAAGGACATCCATTCGGAGCGAAACATCATCGGCCGCGGATACGCGCTATCTCTCATCTCATATTTCCGGATTCGACTTCGTTGATCGGCACTTGCCGCGGACGCATTCGAACCTTTCCGCAAAAAGTTAATCGAACGAGACCCCATCGTCTGCTCGTTAAAGGTGTCCGCATGCTCATCGCCGCATCAAACACCGCTCCTATGCGAGTTCGTCCGACAGCGAATGCGCAAGTATCGTTCGTCGTTCATAGCCATTTGCGCTGGGACTTCGTGTGGCAGCGTCCGCAACAGATCTTATCTAGATTAGCGCTCGAGCATCGCATTCTATTTGTCGAAGAACCGCTCGACGCTGCGCCCGGCGCAGAGCCCAGCTTGGCGCTGAGTGAGCCTCACCCCAACGTTATCCGAGCCATTCCCCTGCTGCCGCACAGCGGGCGTCTCGACGTCGATCAGCAATGCGAACTGATCGCGCCGTTGTTGCGGCGTGCCTTTCGAGAAGAGGCATTGCTTGCCGGTCGCTTCGATAGGTTCGTGCAATGGTTCTATTCGCCGATGTCGGCCCCGAGCATGTTGAATACCCTCGGCGCCGCAGCCGTAGTTTACGATTGCATGGATGAGCTCGCCGGCTTTCGATTTGCGCCGGCCGACATCGCGCAGCGAGAACGGCTCCTGCTAAAGCATGCGGACGTCGTGTTTACCGGCGGCCATCAGCTCTACCAGGCGAAGTCGCAGCATCATGCCAATGTGCATTTTTTCGGTTGCGGAGTCGACTCGCAACATTTTGGGCGAGCGCGAACCGATGCGCTGAAAGTGCACCAGCACATCGCGAGTCTGCCCAAACCTGTGCTCGGATACTTCGGCGTCATCGACGAGCGTCTCGACTACGATCTGATTGCGCGTCTCGCCGCAGCGTTTCCGGCGGCATCGATTGCGATGGTTGGTCCGCTTGCCAAGGTGGATAAGGGCCAGCTACCGAGCGCTCACAATATTCATTGGCTCGGCCAGCAACAGTATGCAGAGTTGCCGGCGGTGGTTAAAGGCTTCGATGTCTGCTTGATGCCGTTTGCTATTAACGAAGCGACGCGATACATCAATCCGACTAAGACGCTCGAGTACATGGCAGCAGCCAAACCGATCGTGTCGACCGCTGTGGCGGATGTCGTCCACAACTTCGCGCCGGTCGTCGCGGTGGGGTATTCGACGTACGAATTTATTGATGAGGTCGATCGCGCGCTGAAGCCACCCGATCCGGCGCGGATACAGCAAGGCGTCGAGCGTGCCGAGTCGGCGGGTTGGGAGGCCATCGTCGCATCGATGCGCGCGCACATCTCGAAAGTCGTCACGCTGGCCTGAGCGCTTGGCACTCGCGCGGTTTTAGCCGGACGCCGATAGCAGCGTGACTTGTACGGTTGGGCAAGGGGGGGTTACGCGGGGAAATGGAACAGAGCGATGAAAACAGAAATCCTGGTGGTGGGCGCCGGCTTCTCCGGCGCGGTAGTGGCCGAGCGGCTTGCGGAATCCGGCTTCGATGTGCTGGTAGTGGACAAGCGCTCGCACATCGGCGGCAATGCATACGACGAGATAGATGCGCACGGGGTATTGATTCACCCGTACGGTCCGCACATCTTCCATACCAACAGCAACCGCATCGCCGGTTACCTTTCGCAGTTCACTCCGTGGCGGCCGTATGAGCATCGCGTGCTTGCCAAGATCGGTGAGCAGTTGTTGCCGATTCCGATCAACATCGATACCGTCAATCGGCTCTACGGTCTACAACACACCGAGCAGACGATCCAGTCTTTTTACGATAGCGTGCGCGAGCCGCGCGCGTCGGCGACTACTAGCGAGGACGTCGTGCTCAACGCAGTGGGCCGCGATCTCTATGAAAAATTCTTCCGCGGCTATACGCGTAAACACTGGGGACTCGATCCGGCCGAGTTGTCGGCGTCGGTGGCCGCGCGCATCCCGACCCGCGCAAATCACGACGACCGCTATTTCACCGACACGTTTCAGAACATGCCTCTGCACGGCTATACGCAGATGTTCGACCGCATGCTCGATCATCCGAACATACGCGTTGAACTGAGTACCGATTTCATTGAGGTGCGCAGCCGCGTGCGTGCGCGTCACGTCGTGTACACGGGGCCGATCGATGCCTTCTTCGATCATTGCTATGGTGCTCTGCCTTACCGCTCGCTCGAATTCAAGCACATGCACCTGCCGGCGACGTCGCGTCACCAGGCGGTCGGCACGGTAAATTATCCGAACGACCACGACTACACGCGCATCACTGAGTTCAAACACCTGAGCGGTCAAGTGCATTCGGGGACATCTATTGTGATGGAGTATCCGCAAGCGCACGGCGATCCGTACTATCCGATTCCACGGCCGGCAAATGAACTGCTGTTCAAGCGATACGAGGCATTGGCCGCGCATCAGCGCGACGTGACTTTCGTCGGGCGCCTTGCACAGTATCGTTATTACAATATGGATCAGTGTGTAGGGGCCGCGCTCAAAGCGGCCGAAACCATCGTGCATAAGCTGGACGAAGCGGGGTCGACGGCCACTGCGGATGGCGGCGCACCCCGCATCGTTCAGGCTGGCGAGCCTACGCCATCGGCCGTGTAATTCGGAGAACACCGATGTACCACAGCTCGGCTGCAAAAATGGCTAGCCGACGCGCCGCGCGGCCGCTCGAGCTGTGGGGTGGCGTCGAATGCACGGTCAATCGCGTGCAGGACCGCTACTTCTGCCAGCTGACCCGCAGCGGGCATGCGGATCGTCCGGACGATCTGCAGCGTTTCGCAGAGTTGGGGATCAAGGCGTTGCGCTATCCCGTGCTGTGGGAACGCACCGCTCCCGATGGCGTGGAGCGCGCGAATTGGACCTGGGCGGACGAGCGATTGCATCGGTTGCGTGAGCTCGCTGTCCAACCGATCGTCGGCTTGATGCATCACGGCAGCGGTCCTGCTCACACCGGGCTGATCGATGCTTCGTTCGCGCCTCAGTTAGCGCGCTATGCAGGTGCGGTCGCGTCGCGCTATCCATGGGTTGAGCACTACACGCCCATCAACGAGCCGCTCACGACGGCACGTTTCAGCGGCCTGTACGGCCTTTGGTTTCCACACGGCCGCGATGAGCGAGTGTTCGCGCGCGCGCTCATCAACCAATGTGGCGCTACCGTGCGCGCGATGCAGGCTATCCGCGAGATCAACTCGGACGCAAAGTTGATCCAGACCGACGACTTGGGCAAAACCTACAGCACGACGCTTCTTAGCTATAAGGCGGATTTTCAGAATGAGCTGCGCTG
>JBBRGM010000202.1:0-8053 GCA_038240725.1 Burkholderiales bacterium
GGCCTTCCAGATACGCGCGCGCGTAGACGCCGGGCGATGAGTGGCCTTGAAAGAAAATCAGATCGCCGCCGTGATCCTTACTCGGCGCATGCCAGAAATGATTGAAGCCGACGTCGTACAGCGTGGCCGCCGACGCGAAGCTCGCGATGTGGCCGCCGAGATCCGAGGAAACTTTGTTGGCGCGCACAACCATGGCCATTGCATTCCAGCGCACATAAGACCGAAGCTTATGTTCGAGCTCGTGATTGCCCGGGGAGCGCTCCTCCTGCCCGGGTGGAATCGTATTGATGTACGCGGTCTTCGCGCTGTATGGAAGATAGGCGCCCGAGCGGCGCGCCTTATCAATCAGCTTTTCAAGAATGTAGTGTGCGCGCTGCGAGCCTTCATGCTGAAGCACGCCCTCCAGAGCGTCCAGCCATTCTTGGGTCTCTTGCGGATCGGGATCTGGAAGTGGAGACATGTCCATGTTGAAGCCCTCGTGCGGTCAGCTGCGAGCCGTGCCCGCGTGATGTACAGCGACAAGATCTATGTGAAAAAGTATACCAGCGAACTGTGCAACCCCATCCTTTCGCACGGCTGTCGGCGGTCGACGCTGCTATCGATCACGGCTTAGCGGACGGGGCGCCGCGGCCCATGCTGAAGAACTCATCGTTCGGCCGCATCTCGATCAAATGGGCCATGCGGTTGGATAACGCAAACAACGCGGTGATGCCGCCGATGTCCCAGATGTCTTCGGCGCTGAAGCCATGCGCCAGGAGCGCGTCGCGATCGTCTGCGGCGATTGCTTCGGGATTACGCGCGAGCTTGATCGCAAAGCTGAGCATCGCTTTCTGACGCGGCGTCAGGTCCGACTTCTGCGGATCGATTGCCACTTGATCTGCGATGTACGGATTCTTCGCATAGATGCGCAGAATCGCACCGTGCGCAATGACGCAGTACTGGCAATGATTAACGCCGCTCGTGGCGACGACGATCATCTCTCTCTCTGCCTTGCTCAAACCCGACTCGCGCAGCATCAGCGCGTCATGATAGGCAAAGAACGCGCGAAACTCATCGGGACGATGCGCCAAGGTGAGAAACACATTCGGGATGAAACCGGCCTTGTCCTGCACCTGGAGCATCTTGTCCCGCACGTCCGCCGGCAGATCTTCCAGCTTGGGAACGGGGTAGGCGCTGATCGATTTATTCATATTGGAGTCCAGAGGATTGAGCGTATGCGATAGGCTTTCCAGCGCCGCGAAAGACTCTCGCCGGCTTCTCAGCGCCTGGTACGCGACAGCTACGATTGAATGTCGGTCCGTAAGCGACGTCGTACACGTGAACGAACCGCGGATCAGTCGAACTTGCGCGTGTCCTCGATGACCTTGCCGTCATTCGACAGGGCTCCCGGCAAAATGAACGCGATGTCGCCGCGCAGCTTGCACACCTCACGCAGCGTTTCCGCGATCCGCTGCGCCAGACCTTCAGGCGCGTTGCCGTCGAGCTCGCATTGCAGTGTCATCCGATCGTTGTCTTCATTGTCGCGCGAAATAATTAGACGCGCGCGCAGGATCTCCCGGTGGCGTTTCACCACTTCGCCGATCTGCGATGGGTGCACGAACATGCCCTTCACTTTACTGATCTGATCGGCACGGCCCATCCATCCGCGAATACGCAGATTGGTGCGCCCGCAAGGACTGACCCCCGGCAGCACGGCTGATAAATCACCGGTGGCGAAACGAATCAGCGGATAGTCGCGCGTCAATGTGCTGACCACTACTTCTCCGACTTCGCCGTCGGGAACCAGATCGCCGGTGCCGGGCCGCACGATCTCGACCAGCACGCCTTCGTCTACGATCAGACCTTCGCGCGCGGCCGTTTCATAGGCAATCAACCCGAGATCCGCGGTTCCATATGATTGATAGCCTTCGATGCCGCGGTCCGTTAATGCCTGCCGCACCGAGCCCAGAAAAGCCTCGCCGCTGACGGACGCTTTGGTGATGCTGCTGACGTCGCGGTTCATGTCGTCCGCTTTGTCGAGGATGATTTTCAGGAACGATGGGGTACCGGCGTAACAGACCGGTTTCAGATCGGCGATCGCCGCCACCTGCAGTTCCGTTTGCCCCGTGCCGGCCGGAAATACCGGACAACCGAGTGCCTGCGCAGCGAGGTCCAGCATGAATCCAGCGGGGGTAAAGTGATACGAAAACGTGTTGTGCACGAGCTCGCCCTCGCGCAATCCTGCGGCATACAAACTGCGAGCGAATCCCCAGTAATCTTTTTTGTCCGCCTGCGGATCGTAGATCGGACCCGGCGAGGCGAACACGCGAGCGAGTCGGGACAGCGGCATTGTCGTCATCCCGGCAAAAGGCAGCTCGCGGCGCTGCAGGTCGATGAGATCGGATTTGCGCGTAACGGGCAATCGCGCCAACGCTGTGCGATCGGTGATTTCGTGTGCCGCGACACCCGCAAACAGCCGAGTGAAATACGGGGCGTTCTGTTTTGCCTGCGCGATCTGCTCTTGCAGCGCCTGCATCAGATGCCGCTCGCGTACTTCTGGGTTGCGCGTTTCGAGGTCGTCGAAGAATTTGGTCATCGAATCTGAGTAAACACGCTGCTATAGGGGGAAAAATGCGGGGACGCACTCGGCTGACGGATCTACAGAACGCACTCCACATACTGGCGATCGCATCGACGCGAATGACTTTACGCGAGCCAGCGCTTGCGCCTGCGGTAATGCTTTGCGTCCCGGTAGTTCTTGCGTCCCGCTGCCGACAGTCCGAGATAGAACTCCTTCACATCCTCGTTGCCGGCGAGCTCCGCAGCCGGACCATCCATCACGACGCGTCCGTTCTCCAAAATGTAGCCGTAATCTGCGTAGCGCAAAGCCACGGATGTATTCTGCTCGGCCAGCAGAAAACTTACATTCTCCGTTTGATTCAACTTGCGCACGATTTCGAAGATTTCGTCGACGACTTGCGGCGCGAGTCCCATCGACGGCTCATCGAGCAGCACCATGCTCGGTTGCGCCATCAGCGCGCGCCCGATGGCGGTCATCTGTTGCTCGCCACCCGAGGTGTAACCGGCCTGACTCGTACGCCGGCGCTGCAGCCGCGGGAAATACGTATAAACCTTTTCGAGATCGCGGCGAATCACCGCACGGCCGCCGCTTCGCGTGAACGCACCGGTCAATAGATTTTCTTCAACCGTCAGGTGCGCAAAGCAGTGGCGCCCTTCCATCACCTGCACGACCCCTCGGCGTACGACATCCGATGGCGTCAGTTTGTCGATGCGCTGACCGCGATACTCGATCGATCCTTTGGTGACGTCGCCCCGTTCGGAGACCAGCAGATTGGAGATCGCCTTCAGCGTCGTGGTTTTGCCCGCTCCGTTCGCGCCGAGTAGTGCGACCACGCCGCCCTCGGCAACCGCCAGCGACACGCCCTTCAACACGAGAATGACGTGATCGTAGATGACCTCGATGTTGTTGACGACGAGGAGCGGCTGCGCTGCCATGGGTTAATCGCGAGCGATGGAAAACCAGCCTGCTTGCTTACCGATGCACGGTCAGCCGGGGAGACATGCGGGCTTGATACCTTTTTCGGCCGCATATTTGGCGGCGCCGTCTTCCACCATCTTGCGCACCATCGCGCGATCCCCGCTGATCCAGTCGGATACCGCCTTCCAGTGTTTGCCATCCCATTGCTGAAAGCGCACGAGTCCGCTGCCGCTGTGATTTTCGCAGGAGACTTGAATCGGCGGCAGCATGGTTCCGAAGCCGAGCTTTTCCAGACGCGCCACGTCCAGGTTCAGATGCTCGATGCCCCAGCGGACCTGCTCGCCGTTGAGCGGCTTCTTGCCGAATTTGGCTTGCGCCGTGCGCACGGATTCAACCGTCATCATCGCCGCCGACATGCCGCGGTTATAGAGAACGTTACCGACGACTTTCGCGTCGGTGCCGGTTTTGTTTTTCGACACGACGTATTTCTCGACGTCTTTCACCACTGGGAAATCGTTGCCGGCAAGATTCAAACTCGCTGCGTAATAGCCCTTGGCAGCGCCTTCCGCCGCTTCGGTGTCGGTCTCGGCGCCGGCCCACCAGTTGCCAATGATCTTTTCGCGCGGGTAGCCGACCTTCTGGGCGGTCTTCAACGCAGTCGCGTTCATCACTCCCCAGCCCCAGAGCACGACGTAGTCAGGCTGATACTGACGGATCTGCAGCCACTGCGACTGCTGCTCGTTGCCGGGATGCGGCACCGGGATCAGCTTCAACTCGAAGCCTAATTTTTTGGCTTCTTCCTCGAACACCGGATGCGGTTCTTTGCCGTATGCCGAGTCGTGATACAGCACGACGATCTTCTTGCCCTTCAGGCTCGCCGCGCCGCCTTCTTTGTCGCTCATGAACTTTACGATCGCCGTGGCGCAGTCCCAGTAATTCGATTCCAGCGGGAACACCCACGGAAACACGCGTCCGTCGACGGCGTCGGTGCGGCCGTAGCCGAGCGTGATCAGCGGCACTTTGTCGCCGGCGACTTTATCCAGCAGCGAGTAGGTGATGCCGGTCGACATTGGATGGATTGCAGTGGGGCCGTTGGGCGCTTTCGCCTTCAGGCGCTCGTAGCACTCCACGCCTTTGGTGTTGTTGTACTCGGTCTCGCATTCTTCCCACGAGAGCTTCACCTTGTTGATGCCGCCGTCGCGCTCATTGACCAGCGCGAGGTAGTCGACGAAGCCGCTGAAGAATGCGGCACCGTTGGCGCCGTATGGACCGACGCGATAGCTGGTGATGCCGACGAACTGCGTGGCGGGGTCTTGTGCCGATGCCGTCACGGCCGCGCTCAGCAGCGCAATCGCGACGAGGGATGTCTTCCAGATCTGCATGCTCTCCTCCAGATTATCGTTTTGACTTGATACGTGCGTGCTCGGCGATGTGTGAGCACCTGCGTTCGCCATCAATAGGGGAACGGCCACAACCTCAGTTTTTCTTTGCCGATCTGCCACAACCGTGCGAGGCCTTGCGGTTCGACCACGAGGAAGAAAATGATCAGCGCGCCAAACACGACGAGCTGCAGCATGGACGCGACACCGGAATCGAAGCCGAGATTGTACTGAAGCGCGACTGCCGTCAAGGCCCGGTCGAGCACGATGGGAAGCAGCGTGATGAACGCGGCACCGAGGAATGAACCCAGGATGCTGCCGACCCCGCCGACTATAATCATGAACAGGATGCGGAACGAAAGATCGAGATTGAAATCCTCCGGCTGCACGCTGCCGAGATAGGCGAATGCGTAAAGCGCGCCGGCAACCCCGCAGTAGAACGAGCTGACCGCAAACGCGGTCAGCTTCGTGTGCAGCATGCGAATGCCGACGACTTCGGCGGCGACGTCCATATCGCGCACCGCCATCCACGCGCGGCCGATGCGGCTTCGCACCATGTTTTTCGCAGCGAGCGCAAGCAAAGCCACGATCGTTAGCACCAACAAATAGCGCTTGGCAGGCGTATCAAAAGCGTACCCGAGGATCGCGATTGGACGCGCGCTGATAACGCCGGACGAACTGTGGTTGGAGAACCAACTGACTTTGACCAGAAGCCAGGGAATGAAAAACTGCGCCGCAAGCGTGGCAACCGCGAGATAAAAGCCCTTGATCCGCAGGCTGGGCAATCCGAACGCTACGCCGACGGCAGCCGCGGTGAGCCCACCGAGAACGAAGCTGATCAGAATCGGCAGGCCCGGCACGCGCAAATCGAAGTTGTACGCCGCCACCGCGCCGACCGCCATGAACGCAGCCGATCCGAGCGAGAGCTGGCCCGCGTAGCCGGTGAGAATATTCAGCCCGATTGCCGCGAGCGAGAAGATGAGAAGCGGAATCAGAATCGCGTTGAACAAATACTGGCTCGCCAGCAGCGGCACGGCGACGAACGCCAGCGCTAGAATAACCGCGAGGCCGATGCGATCCTGGCGAATGGGGAACAACGCCTGATCGGCGCCGTACGAGGTTTTGAACTGTCCGGCTTCTCGGTAGAACATGCTGGGCTCTGTGATCGGCCGCGATTAAACGCGATCGATGTGCTTCTCGCCGAACAGCCCTTCCGGCCGCACGAGCAGAAACAGCAACGCCATCACGTAAGCGAACCAGCCCTCGATGCCGCCACCCACATGCGGACCGATGTAGACCTCGGCGAGCTTCTCCGATGCGCCGATGATCAAGCCACCGACGATCGCGCCGGCAACAGATTCGAACCCGCCGAGGATCAAAACAGGCAGCGCCTTCAGCGCAACGAAGGTAAGCGCGAACTGCACGCCGTTGCGCGCGCCCCACAACAAACCGGCGACCAATGCGACGAACCCCGCCACCGACCACACGATCGCCCAAATCTGTTTGAGCGGGATGCCGACCGCGAGCGCCGCTTGGTGATCGTCGGCAACAGCGCGAAGCGCGCGACCGATGCGCGTGCGGTTGAAGAAGACCGCCAGCACCGCTACCAGCAAGCCCGCGACGATCGCAGCGGCCACGTCGAACTTGCTCACCACGATATTGAACTGCGTCAGTAGCGATTCGATCGGCTCGTCGGTGATGCCCAGGCTCAGCGGGTGCACGTCCGTGCCCCAGATCAATTGGCTCAAACCTTCGAGAAAAAACGCGAGCCCGATGGTCGCCATGAAGAGCGAGATCTGCGGCTGGTTCACCAGCGGACGCAATACGATTCGCTCGGTGAGCACACCCACTAGAACCATTACTGCAAGCGCAACGAGGAATGCGAGCCAGAATGGAAAGCCGAATTTCTCCTGCATGCCGACATAGGTGAGTGCCGCAAACAGGACCATCGAGCCTTGTGCGAAGTTGAACACGCCGGAAGCTTTGTAGATGAGCACGAAGCCGAGCGCGACCAGGGAATACATCACCCCCGCCAGCAAGCCGCCGATCAGCACTTCGAAAAAGAAAGACACCGATTAATCCTTCGGCTCACGCCACGTCGAAATCGTTGGCCATCGGGACACGTCCTCGCCCACGTCCGCATGACGCCCGGCCCTAGTGCGCAACGCCGAGGTAGGCGTCGATTACGGTTTGGTCGGCGCGCACTTCATCGGGCAGGCCGTCGGCGATCTTACGCCCATAGTCGAGCACGACGATGCGATCTGACAGGTCCATTACCACCCCCATGTCATGTTCGATCAGAACGATGGTGGTACCGAACTCGTCGTTGACGTCGAGAATGAAGCGGCACATATCTTCCTTCTCCTCGACGTTCATTCCGGCCATCGGCTCGTCGAGCAGGAGCAGCACCGGCTCCGCGGCTAGCGCACGCGCCAGCTCCACGCGTTTCTGCAATCCGTAAGGCAGCCGCCCCACCGGGGTTTTGCGGATGTGCTCGATCTGCAGAAAGTCGATGATCTCTTCGACTTTCTCGCGCTGCGCAAGCTCTTCGCGCCGGTTGCGCCCGATGTACAGCGCCTGTTCGATCAAGGTCGCCTTCATCATCAGCATGCGGCCGGTCATGATGTTGTCGAGCACGCTCATGCCTTTGAACAACGCAATATTTTGAAACGTACGAGCGATGCCTTGCACTGCGGCCCGATGCGGATTCATGCGTTGTCGCACTTCACCGCGAAACGTGATGCTGCCCTGTTGCGGGTGGTAGACGCCGTTGATGACGTTCAACATGGACGACTTGCCGGCGCCATTCGGTCCGATGATCGCGCGTACTTCCCGCTCGCGAACGTCGAAGGTCACCTCGCTCAACGCTTTGACGCCGCCGAACGCAAGCGAAACGTTGTCGACGGAGAGAATGACTTCTGCAGAATTTCGCGCTGCGCTCACGGCGGCACTCGAGCTAATCCGAAACGACCGAGCCGCGTTCAGGCGGCCTGCCATCCGGTGACCGCGGGAACGTTTTCGCCTCACGAATCTGCACATCGGCACTGACCATTCGCTGGCGGCCGTCTTCGAAGCGCACCAACGTTTCGATGTGCTGCGATGTCTTGTCCGAGTACAGTGCGTCGACCAGCGGCGCATATTTCTCGGCAATGAAACCGCGCCGTACCTTGCGCGTACGCGTCAGCTCATCGTCGTC
>JBBRGM010000203.1:0-7952 GCA_038240725.1 Burkholderiales bacterium
CTGCGCCGGGTAAATCCAACTTCAGTGCAAAGAATACGTTTCGCAACATCTGCGGGTTCTGCCATGAAAGCTACGGTCGTCACGCCGGCAAGGGGCCGCAGCTGATGGGCGACGAGAACAGCGACGAATACCTGTTCAATCGCATCAAGAATGGCAAGCCCGGACGCATGGCAGCCTTCGGTGGCATTTTCACCGACGACCAGATCCACGAGCTCGTCACCTTCATTCGTACTTTGAAACCCAATGTCGATCCATGAAATCGCGCATGCGCATTTTTCGTTGCCGCCTGTATGGCGTTTGTATCGCCGCATTTTTGATCTCGGCCCCGTTCGCGGCGCAGGCACGTACGCTGGCCGAGATCAAAGCGAGGGGATCGATTTCGATGTGCGCGAATCCGGATGCGCTGCCCTACGCGAGCGAGAAGGCGAAGCCGCCCGGTTTTCAAATCGAGATGGGACAGGCGATTGCGGCAGGCTTAGGTGTCGCCTTAGAGACGCAGTGGATCGTGCCACGCCGCAAGGCATCGGCCGCGAATTGCGACATCCTGTTCGACAGAATCAACGATCCGGCGATCTATGAAGGCCGCTTGCTGCTGTCGCATCCGTATCAACGCACCGGAACCGCATTGGCGCTCGCGCGCAATTCCGATGGCATCAACACGTTCGGCGACTTGAAGAAAGGCCAGAAGATCGGCGTCATGATCAATTCGATGGCAAGCGTCGTGCTGGGCAAGCGCGGCGTGAGCGTATCGCCGTATGCGTTCGAGCAGGACATGCTGGAAGACGTGATCAATGGCGAACTGTTCGGCGCAGCCGCGTCGCCGGCGACGGCGAGCTGGTTCGTGCAAAAACATCCCGAAGCGGGATTGCGCGTAGTCAACGCGTTCGAAGGCGAACCGGAACTGGCGTGGACCGTCGCGATCGGCATGCGCAAGGCCGATGAAGCGCTCGTGGCAGCAATCAATCAAACGCTGGATCGCATGCTCGCAGACGGGACCGTCAAGTCGATCTACGCGAACTACGGTCTCGACGAGCGCCAACCGTAAAGCACCTCGATTGCTTTGCACGATTGCATCAGCCGCCGGCGACATTGCCGGCCGATGTCGATGATTGATCGGCAGTGTTGTCCGCGGCTGGGCAGATTCCGTGGCAAGCTTTTATCGAAGCCGCATTCGACGCGCGCGCCGACGATTCAAGGCTTGCGTATGCTGAGGCGCCGATTGGGGCGGGCTGTGCTGGTCGTATCGGTAGACGCGCCTTCAACCGGCGTTCTGATGGGATGCGAGCTTTGACCCGGTGCGCGGGTAATGCGTGGCTCAGCCGGCGCCGGGCCGATCGTCATAATCGCCTGCTTGTAGATGAGCTGGATCTCGGGGCCTTTCCTCAGCGCGATCATAAAGCCGTCGTAAGCATGCAGGGTTCCGCGAATCCGCGTCCCGTTTTGCAGCAGCACAACCAGCAGGGTTTGCTGCCCCTGCCAATCCTGCAATGCCTGTTCTTGCGTGGGGACAAAATCCTTGGGGCGTGGCGTCTTGCGCGGTCGCGCAGGAGGGGCCTGGGTGCCGGCGTCGCTCCGGCGTTCTGTTGCGGCTGTACCGCTTATCCCTGAGGGACTCTTATCGTGTGCGTCCGACATCAAAGTGTTCCTGCTGAGGTTTGTCTACCTGCGTTAGCAAACCGTTCTAACCAGGCTTTGCCCTGGCGGGCAACCCGTACGTGCAGTCGCCGCTGTTGTCCGTTAGGCGAACTGCGCGTTAGATAATAGGGAAAAATGCAGCCGGGCGGGCAAAAAGCTTTTTCGAGCATCAGCCCGCGGCGGGTGCGTAGTTCGACGGCGGCGCGAATGCAGCGGGCGTCCAGTGCTGACACACCGCGGCGCGGCGTATCGACGAGTGCGGACCGAACGACACACGCTGGAGGGAAGCTTCGGGCATAGTCCTGCGCAATCGAGCGCATCCTTGCGTGTCGAGGTCAATCTTGTTTTCACTCATGACACTGTCGCAGTTTCGGAGGAATGACCATGGTGGCGAACGCCCTTGTCGCACAGATCAGCGCGCTGCCGAACGAGCTGCGCTCGTACATCCACGATCTCGAGCGTTCGACCGACCGCTCGGGTTTAGTTGCGCAGAACGATCGCCTCCTACGTGAGAACGCTGCACTGCAAGAACTGGTCGACCAGTACCGTGCTGAGATCGCCGAGCTGCGAAGCGCAGTGCGCTCCACACCGGAAGGGTGACAGCTTTCCATCGCACGCTTATCAGCATTCCGTAAGGTTTTGCAGGAGAACGCCCCACCTCGGCAGGGGCGCAGTCCTACAGGTTAATCAGTGCGTCACCGATACCCGCGGCGGCCCTCCCCCCTTAAAGTGAACCCGTGTCGAAGAGAACAAGAACGTGATCGTACTTCGACTTCAAGAACGCGACGTTTCTTCCACCACAGGAGGGTGTATGAATAAAGACCAAGTGAAAGGACGCATCAACGAGGCGGCAGGTAAGGTGAAGGAAGTCGCCGGCAAAGCGGTCGGCAACGAAACTGCGGAAGCCAAGGGCAACCTGCAGAAGAACGCCGGCAAAGTGCAAGCGGGCTATGGCGATGCGAAAGAAGACGTGAAAGACCAAATCAAGAAGCAGAACTAAGCAGGCCTGCGCGCTCAGCGCGTATTGAGTACGACGTGTTGGTGCCCGGGAGGGCTTAGGCTTTCCGCTGGCATCAACGCGTTTCTCTTGTACCAACGCACTCTTCCTGGCTGGGCGTTTCCTTCATGGCTGCGGTTGCTCCAGCGCGGCTTCGCAGACATCGCCGCCGTCCTTCGGTAAGCCCCGTCCGGTCAACTTCTGCAGTGGCACCACCACTATTGAGGTCAGCAGCCTGGCAGTCGTTTCCAGCACGTCCGATCCGCTCACGCCGACCTTGTATTGACTGATCGTACCGCTCACGCCGATCGGGGTCGCTAGACTGAAGAACTGCGGACTTTTTGCCGTCGGCACCAGTCGAAAAGCCAGCCGTTCGCTCGTGAAATCCACATTGCCCTGCCCCGTTACACGCATGCGGCTGGTGTCCAGCAATATGCGATCGTGCGTGAGCTTGCCGTCGCGCAAAGTAAAGCGGCCCACCGCACAATTCACCGTCGACTCCTTCGATGAATCCACCGCGGGTATCAACGCCAGAAATAAATTCACCGCCCACAAATCGAAAATGCCGGATTTAAAATTGCGCGGCCACACCGCGAAATCGATGCGGCCATCCGCGTGCTGCAATACGGTTTCCAAAGTCGGCGAGCGCGCATCGATGTCGGCGCGCACGCTGAACAATCCCTGCAAGTCGCTATCCGGCTTCAAGCGGCGCGCGACGATGCCATAGTCGAAGCGATCTACCAGCAGGCCCAGCGAAAGCGCGACGTCGGTTTGCGTCGGCTCGAATACGAAGGTCATCCGAGCAGATCCGCCGGGAACCTTAATCTCTGCCGGATCGAGCGCGAGACGGCCATCGATCAGACGAGTGCGGAACGAACCGCTGCCGAGGCGATCGTTGCCCGATACCACTTGCTCGACGTCGACATCGACGGTCGCATCGAGTTTTCGCATCACCTCGGGGCTCAGCAGCTTTTGTCCCTGCTGCGCAGCTTCGCGCGTTTTCGCACGCAGCTCATCCGCAGTCAGCGGTTTGTCCGCTGCCTTTTCCTTCTTTTGAAATGCGCTCCAGCCCTCGAGCTTGAAATCGTTGAGCTGAATGCGCGGAGAGCGCAGTGCGACGTCCAGTCGCGGCCGCGCCGCGGTCGTATCGAGACCGCCGTGTCCGTTTAAGGTGCTCTCGCCGACCTTCAACGCAAGATCGGAGACCTGATAGCCCGAGTCCGAAATTTTCAATTGACCTGCGACTTCCCACGGCCCCCACGGCGGCAGTGCAACGCGCGCGAGCTGATTCAGACTATCGAGGCGCTTGCCGCGCACCGACAGCGAAAGCTGCACATCGCGCTGTGTGATCGGCAGCGCAACGCTGCCATTCATTTCCAGCTGAGTTTCCGCCGCAGTTGCAGCGAGCGAGAACGGCACGCGTCCTTCGTCCCGCATGAATTCCGGCAGCGCACCGCTGGTGATGCGAATGCTGATTGGCGTCGTTTCGATGCGGCCATCGAGATCCATCCCGACGGGTTTGCCGGGATCCGCACGCGCGACGCCTTTATCGATTTGAATCGGCACCGCCCACTTGCCGTTCGGATCGTGCACGGTGAGCTCACCCGTTTCCAGCTCGGCGAGCAACGATGAGCGTTCGAGCATCTCGCCGAGCCTGCTGCCGCGTCCGATCATCTCCATCCGCAACAACTGCGCGCGCGCCTGCAGATCCTGCACCGCCCCGAGCGCATGCAGCAGATGACCGATGTCCGCATTTTCGGAAGCGACCCACAGCGATGCTTCGGGGATTTGTCCACGCAGATCGAGCGCCGCGGCTCCGGAGAATGGCGTGTCGGCGATCTTTGCGCTGAACGGCGATGGCCACATGCGGCCATCGCGAATGCGGCCAGCGAATGCGACATCGGTCAGCGGCGCTTTGCGAAGACGGACGCGCTTGATCTTCACATCCAGATCGGCATCGAACAGATTGATCCCTTGCGGCAGGATCGGCACTTCGATGCTCGACCGCACCGGCGCTTTCGGATCCGGCGGCGGCAGCATGCGCTCGAGTTGAACCACGTCTAGCGTGTCGATGTCGAGTCGCGCCCGCACCAGCGGCTTCGCGCCGATGCCGGTGCGCGCGAACTCACCGGCCATCGCGGTCTTGCCGATCTGCAGATTGAACGGTTGCAAATGCCACTCGTCGCTCTCGACACGCACGTGTCCCGCGATTGCCACCGACGCCGATCCCACGCGCGACAATCCGAGCCAGCGCGCGACATCGGCAACGCGTTTTGCTTCCAGGCGAAAGCCGAGATCGGTGCCGGCCTGCTCGCTGGGTGGTGCGATGACGCCGTTCAAGTGAAACGTCGCGCCGCTGGCATTGGCGTGGATTTCCAGCGGCCAGCGGATCTCACGCGCAAGCGTCGGCACGTCGCCGCCTTTGATGCGTGCTTGAAACGGTGTGCCGAGCAGTGAACCCCGCATGCTGCCCACCAGGCGTGCGCCCGCCGGAATTGCGATCTGCAACGCATCGAGTTTGAACTCGACAGACCGGCTGGAACCTTCGTTGCCGTAGGTCAATGCTGCGCGAGACAGGTCAAAGCGCAGATCGAGCGCGCGAACGATGCTCGCGAGATTGTTGCCGCGGCCTTTGAGCTGCAACGCCAAGCTGCCGAGATTCCCCTGCACGCCCCGCACGCGCGCAAACACTTCGGCGAGTCGGCCGAGCGAGGATCGACCGGCATTCAATTGCAGCGAGAACTCCGGAACCGCATTCGTCGCATCCAGATTGAGCGCGCCGGTCAAAGGCACGTCAGCGACGACTGCACGTATCGGCGCTTTCAAGACTGCATGCTCGACGGTGATGCGCAGATCCGTGTCGCGTACTTCGCCCGGAATCCCGAGCCACTTGGCAACGCCGAGTTGAAGATCCGCATCGAACAATCCGAGGCCCTGCAGGTTGTAGCGATGCGCCTGCCTCTGCTGGTTCGTCTGCTTCGCATCGGCATTCGCTTCGGGTGCATCCGCCTCGTGATCGGGCGGACCGACAAATGGCTGCAAATCGAAAATTGGCATCGACAGCTCGCCGGTGATGCGCGGCTTGTCGGCGGTGAGATCGACGTGCAGATTACCGTCGAGCTGACTGCGGCCCATGACGCCGCGCAAGTTGGCGATGTCGAGGTGGCGGCTCTTCCACTGCACCAGACCGCTCAAAGCGCTCGCGCCGACCGGCGGAAAGGTGATCTGCAATAGCCGCTCGAGCTGCGTCAGATCTTCCGTGCCGAGTCCGAATGTGAGCTGCGCCGACGGGTCGGTGATCGGATTGATAATGTTGCCTTCGGCTTGCAGCGCGGTCCCGGCAAACTCCAACGACAACTGCACAGGCCACGGCTGATCGCGCGCGTACAGATTTGCCAGCGGGCCGCCGGTCAAAGTCAATGTGTACGGAAAGCGCTGCTCGACCGTGCCTTTCAATGTAATTGCGATCGGCTTGCCCAGCGCCCCTTGCCCGATCAATTCGTCGAGCGCGAAACGACGCGTGCGATCGGCTGCGATGTAATCGACATTGATGCTGCGCAACTCGATGCGGTCGATTTGTTCCAGCTTGACCGCCTGCGCGCTCGCCGTCTTCTCATCGGGCTGTTTGCCAGCCTGCGCGAAGTTCCAATTGACGCGGCCGTCGGCAAGCTGTTCCGGGCGCACGTGCACACCTTGCACTTGCAGCTCGCGCACATGCAGCTGTCGATGCAGCAGCGGCAGCAGATCGACGCGAAACGTGGCCACGCCCAGTGTCGCAAAATCCGCGTGGGAAAATCCAGGTGGATTGGCGACATGCACGCCACCGACGGTGAGCGCGGGATGCAAGCTCAAGGTGAGCTCGAGCGATCCTTCCAGTGTGACCTCGCGCCCGAGCGCATGGCTGATCGCATCGGACATTCGAGCGCGCCACGGCGCCGCATCGATCGAGATGTGAAATAGCCCGATGATCAGCGCCAGCACGACCAGCGTGAGCAGCAGCAATGCGGCCAAACCGGCGCCTGTCCACAGCGACCAGCGGCCGGCTCTGCGCAGGTTCAGCATCGATTCAGCTTGCGAGGGTGAATATGCACGTGGCCTGGATGAGCGAGCATTTTAGAATCATGAACAGGCGGGCGCTGCAACGAAACGCCCTATAATCGGTCGTATTGATTATCGCTCTTCCGCGAGCGAAATACCGAATCGATGCGCAAGCGAATCGATCCATTCCGTGCACGATCGGGCGACTACGCTGCCGCATGATTGCATCATCGGGCAGATCAGGAGGTTATATGAAGAACATCGTTTTTATCGCCGCAGTGCTGGCCGCCGGCGCAAGCGTTTCTTTGACTGCACATGCCGATGTGTATCGCTGTGTTGCAGCCGATGGACAAACGTCATACAGCGATACGCCGTGTCCGAAAGGCGCACGCAGCAAGTCGAACATCAGCAATGAGGTCGGCGTGTGCGCAACCGCAGAATGCGAGGACCAGCGGCGTCAAGCCGCTGCGGATGCGCGCGAGCGTTTGCGCAGCGACAAAGAAGAAGCCGCGGAGCTGACCAGGCAGCGCCAGGCCGACGAGTTGACTGCCGAGCGAGACCGCGCGCGGGAGCAGGCCCAGCGCGCCGAAGCCGAGTCGGCGCGGCTGCGTGCATCGATCGACGCGAGAATGTCCGCGATCGCGGACGAGGCTGCGGAAGGTGCCGCGTATCCCCTGTATCCGGCGTATCCGGTGTATCCGCCGCCCACGCATTGCGGACGCCATTGCGTGCGTCCGCCGCAGCCCGTGGTGGATCCCAGCGCGATACCGCCGCACAGACGCGAGCCGAGCGTGCGCCTGCGGCTCGACAATTAGTCGACTGCGGCTGGGCACTCTGCATGTTCCCAGCCAGCCTCATCGGGAGGCATGGATATTCGCTCTGCCGCCCCCATATGCGCTGCCATGCTGAATAATCTTCCCATTGAAAAACACCTGTCCGCCGGCCTGATCGTCGTTCATTTCGATGGCGAGCGCTATCGGCTGCTGACCCTGCGCACGTTCAACGACTGGGACTTTCCCAAGACGCAAGTAAACGACGGCGACGATCCCATGCAGGCCGCGCTTACCGTCACCGAAGAACTCACCGGTCTCACCGATCTCGAGTTGCCCTGGGGTGAAGAACATCGCGAAACCCTGGCGTTCGAAGACGGCGATGTCAGCCGCTATTACATCGCGCAAAGCGACACCGACGACGTCGAGCTACGCGTTCCATCCGGCGAAGGCGGTCTCGAAGACTACGAATACCGCTGGGTCACTGCGGATGAGGCTGAAGATGTCCTGCC
>JBBRGM010000204.1:0-7927 GCA_038240725.1 Burkholderiales bacterium
GCCCTGGCGCTTGGCCGGCGTGCCGACCAGAACCTCGCTGTCGTCGGTGTACGCGACGACCGACGGCGTGGTGCGCGAGCCTTCCGAGTTTTCGATGACCTTGGGCTTGCCGTTCTCCATGATTGCGACACAGGAGTTCGTGGTGCCCAGGTCGATGCCGATAATTTTTGCCATTTGCTTATTTCCTCGCGTTCGATTCTTGAGAATGCGGTATCTGACTTAGAGCCTTAGTTTTGGGTGCGTGATGTGCGTTTCAAGCGCGGATCGAGCGCCGTTGCGACTAAATGCCGGCCGGCTGCTCGTTCGGCTTGGAGACGGTAACCAGTGCCGGGCGCAAAACCCGGTCTTGCAACTGATAGCCTTTTTGCAGCACGTGCACGACGGTATTCGCCGGCTTGTCCGACTCGACCGTGGTCATCGCCTGGTGCTTGTAGGGATCGAATTTTTCGCCGACCGCCGGATTGATTTCCTTGATCGAAAACTTGTCGAACGCAGAATCGAGCTGGCGCAAGGTGAGCTCGATGCCCTGGCGCAGCGCTTCCAAGGTCGAGCGGTCGACCGCGAGGCCGGCCTCGAGGCTATCTCTGACCGGTAACAACGCGTTAGAGAAATTCTCCAAGGCGTACTTGTGTGCGTTGGCGATGTCGGTTTGCGCGCGTTTGCGCACATTGTCGGCTTCCGCTTTGGCGCGAAGCCAGGCGTCATGGTGCTCCTGCGCCTGCTGCTCGGCCTGGCGCAAGCTCTCCTGCAGGTTTTCGGGCGGGTTCGAGTTTGCGCCGTTGCCGGAAGCCTCCGTTTCATCGGCCCGGCTGTTCTCAGCTTGCTCGGCTGAGAATCGCGGTTCGTTTGCCATGCGAGTGTCTCCTTGAAAGGCATTGCCGAGATGGGGGCATGGCCTTGCGTTTCAAGCCTGACACGCTCGCAGCGCGGACGTGCCGTGATGCTGGCTCAGGCGCGGGCGCCCATTCCGGTCGCACGTTGACGGCTGGCCGCGAGGTCGGCCGGTTCCGGTTCCGCAGTCAGCCAACCCTGCAGATTCGCCAGGGTGATCGCCATCAGCGCCTGGATCCAGCCGTCGCGCTCGTTCAAGGAGGGGATGTAGTGAAACTGGCCGCCGCCGGCTTTCAGATACGCGGCTTTGTTCTCGATCGCGATCTCTTCGAGCGTTTCCAGGCAATCGGATACGAAGCCGGGGCAGACCACGTCCATGCGCTTGAGCTTCTGCTTGCCGAGTGTGCTCATCAGATCGATGGTGTAGGGCTTCAACCACTCGGTCCGGCCGAATCTGGACTGGAACGTCACCAGGTATTGATCGGCGTTCAGCCCAAGCGCATTGGCCAGCAGCCGCGCGGTCTTGTGGCATTCGCAGTGATACGGATCGCCGCGATCGAGCGTGTAGCGCGGCAAGCCATGGAAGCTCATCACCAGTTTTTCGCCGCGCCCATTGGCTGTCCAATAGTCTTTGATGTTCTGTGCCAGCGCGTGAAGGTAGCCCGGATGGTCGTGAAAATTACGCACGATGCGCAACGCCGGTACGTTGCGGATGCGCGCAATCGCCGCGAATACCGCGTCGTATACGGCGCCGGTGGCGCTTGCCGAATATTGCGGATACAGCGGCAATACCAGCAGACGGTCGCAGCCTTGCTCGTGCAGTTTCCAGATCTTGTCTGAAATCGACGGTGTGCCGTAGCGCATCGCCCATTCGATCGTCAGCGGAAATTTAAGCCGCTCGCCCAAGTACCCGCGCAGCAGATTGGCCTGCCGCTGCGTATGCACCTTCAGCGGCGAGCCCTCGGATGTCCAGATCTGCGCGTACTTGGCAGCCGATTTCTTCGGTCGCACGTTCAGCACGACGCCATGCAGTATCGGCAGCCACACGGCCCGCGGGATCTCGACTACGCGCGGATCGGACAAGAACTCGCTCAAGTAGGGTTTGACGGCTTGCGCAGTCGGCGCCTTCGGCGTACCAAGATTGACCAGCAGCACGCCGACGCGGGCAACGCTGCCGTGCTGAAAAGCAGGTTCAGGGGCGAACATGAGAATGGGATGATCGATGCAGGCTCGGCACAGCGAGCCGGGTGACTGACGACGGGCGAGCTGCCGTAAGCGTTCTAGCGACCGGCGGTGCTGATCGCGCCTCGATCAATCGATCGCTTTCGCGCGCTGTGCGAGAGCGCTGGAGAGCAGCCTCGCGGTGATCTCTACGATCGGAATGACGCGCTCATACGCCATGCGAGTTGGGCCGATCACACCGACGGTGCCGACGACATCGCCGTTGACTTCGTAGGGCGCAGTGACCACGGTGCATTCGTCGAGCGGCACCAGGCCGGACTCGCCGCCGATGTAGATCTGTACGCCTTCGGCACGGCTGCCCATCTCCAGCAACTGCAGCAGCCCGGTGCGCTGCTCGAGCAAATCGAACAACCGCCGCAAGCTTGCCATATTGGACGACAAGTCCTGCACGTGCAGGAGATTGTGCTCGCCGGACAGCACATAGTCCTCCGCCGTCTCGGCCATCGCTTCGCTGCCGGCTTCGACCGCGCGCGTCAGCAGATGCGTCATGTCGTTGCGCAAGCGCTGCAGCTCGTCGCGCAGACGATCGCGAATTTGCTCGAACGTGAGACCAGCGTAGT
This sequence comes from Burkholderiales bacterium, assembly GCA_038240725.1. Lineage (GTDB taxonomy): Bacteria > Pseudomonadota > Gammaproteobacteria > Burkholderiales > SHXO01 > SHXO01. Next base: position 2,634 of record JBBRGM010000204.1, read on the forward strand.
TCTGCGTCAGAAAATTGGCGGCCTCGGTCAGCTCGGACGGCGAGTACGATCGCTCGGTGAAGATGATGCGATTCTGTACGTCGCCATCGGGCGTAACGATGATCAGAAGAAGGCGCTTGTCGGAAAGCCGCAGAAACTCGATCTGGCGAAAGCTGACCGCTTTGCGCCGCGGCGTCATCACGATGCCGGCAAAACGCGTCAGCTTCGACACCACCTGCGAGGCCGACTGCACCAGCATCTGCGTGTTGTCGTGCTGCAGGCCGCCTTCGAGCTGATCGATCTCGCCGCGATCGAGTGGGCGCACCGTCAGCAGCGTATCGACGAAAAAGCGATAACCGCGCGGCGTCGGTATCCGACCGGAGGACGTGTGCGGGCTGGCGACGAAGCCCATGTCTTCGAGATCGGCCATCACGTTGCGAATGCTGGCGGGACTCAGATCGAGCCCGGAGTATTTCGACAACGCTCGCGAGCCGACCGGCTGACCGTCGGTGATATACCGCTCCACCAAGGTCTTCAACAGGATTTGCGCTCTTTCAGTCAGCATACGGTGCATTCTAACCTTGCCGCAGCAACAACAGGTGTTCGCCGCTCGCTCGGCTTATTTCAACGCCGCGCGCGGTGACGCCGTTTATAATCCCCGCCCATGGCCTCCGCCTTCAGCACCATTGCTTTGATCGGCAAGTACAAAAGCCCGGAAATCGCGCAGCCTTTGCTCGAGCTTTCCGCTTTTCTCGAGCAGCGCGGCGTGCGGGTCGTCGTCGATCCGCTGACCGCGGCGCACGTGCCGGAACACCACCTCGAGGTGATGCCGCTCGAGGAGGCGGGCCGAATTGCCGACCTTGCTATCGTCATCGGCGGCGATGGCACCATGTTGAACATCGCGCGGACGCTGGCGCCGTATGACGTCGCCCTGGTGGGCGTGAATCAAGGCCGGCTCGGTTTCCTGACCGACATCTCGATCGATACGATGGTGGAAACGATCGGCGAGATGCTCGAAGGCCGTTTCGTCGCCGAGTCGCGTCTGCTGCTGATGTCCGAGGTCCAGCGCGGCGCGGATACGACCCTGCGCGTGCTCGCGTTCAACGATGCGAGCATCGGCAAGGGCGCGGACGGCGGCCTGATCGAGCTGGAAGTGCGCATCGACGGCGTGTTCGTCTATTCGTTGCGCGCCGACGGGCTTATCGTTGCGACGCCCACGGGGTCCACTGCGTATGCGTTGTCTGCCGGCGGTCCGATCATGCATCCGGCACTGTCGGTATTCTCGCTGGTGCCCGTATGTCCGCACACCTTATCCAATCGCCCGATTTCGATCAGCGCCGAAGCGCAGATCGAAGTGCTCATGCACAAGTGCGCAGGCGCGCGCGTGCACTTCGACAGTCATTCGCACTACGAGCTGATCCCCGGCGATCGCATTCGCATTCGCCGCTATCCGCGCAGCATTCGCCTGCTGCACCCGGTCGGCCATAATTACTATCACATGCTGCGCGAGAAGCTGCATTGGAGCGAAGCGCTGTAAGCAGGCGCGACGATGATCTCTTCCAATCCCGGCTGGCGAGACCGCCTCGCAATAGCGTCACGAAAGCTCGGTCTGCATACCCCTGCAACGGCCGGCGACGCCGCGCGCAGTCGATAATTCAGTCTCATGCTTCGCTCGCTCGGCATTCGCGATTTCGTCATCGTCGATCGACTCGACCTGGACTTCCACGCCGGTTTCACTGCGCTGACCGGCGAGACCGGCGCCGGCAAGTCGATTTTGATCGACGCCCTGGCGCTAGTGCTCGGCGCGCGCAGCGATGCAAATCTGGTGCGCGAGGGATGCTCGCGCGCTGAGATCAGCGCCGAATTCTCGCTCGAAGCGTTGCCCACGTTGACCGCATGGCTCGAGGCGAACGATCTGGCTGACGATCCCGGCGTCTGCCTGGTGCGCCGGGTGCTCGAATCGAATGGACGCTCGCGCGCGTACGTCAACGGCCGCGCTTCCACGTTGCAGCAACTGAAAGAGCTGGGCGAGCAGCTGGTCGACATCCATGGACAGCATGAACATCAGTCTCTGCTGCGCTCAGCATCGCAGCGGGGGCTGCTGGATGCATTCGCCGGCAACGACGCAGTGCTGCGCGAAGTCGAGACCGACTGGCGCAACTGGCAGGAGCTCAAACGTCAGCGCGAAGCCTGGGAAAAAAATGCCGAGGCGCTCGCCGCCGAACGCGAAACCTTGCAATACCAGGTGCAGGAGCTGAAGCGCCTGGATTTCTCGCAAGCGCAGTGGGATGAGCTGCAAGGCGATCACAGTCGGCTCGCAAATGCAGCGAGCCTGACCGAAGCGGTCGAGCACGCGCTGGAAGTTTTGTCGGAAGGCGAGGGCGCGGCGCTCGCGACAGTGAACGGCGTCATCTCGCGACTCAACGCGGCGCAGGCCTTCGATCCCGCGCTGAAAGAAAGCCTCGACATGCTCGAGCCGGCGCAGATTCAAATTCAGGAAACGGTGTACTACCTGCGCCATTATCGGCAGCGGCTGGAGCTCGATCCGCAACGGCTCCGCGAAGTCGAACAGCGTCTCGAAGCGATTCATTCGGCCGCACGCAAATATCGCGTCACGCCCGAACGGCTGCCGGAATTGCTAACCGAAGCGTCGGCCAAGCTGGACTTGCTGGGCGGCGACCAGGGTTTGGAAAATCTGGAGAAGCGCGAGGCCGATGCGCGCGAATCTTATCTGGCGGCGGCCGGCAAGCTCAGCGCTGCACGCAAGCTGGCGGCGAAGACGTTATCGCAAAGCGTGACCACGGCGATGCAGACGCTGGCGATGGCAGGCGGCAAATTCGAAGTCGCGCTCGAACCTGTTGCGGAGGGCGCCGTGCATGGCCTCGAGAACGTCGAATTTCAAGTGGCAGCGCATCCCGGTGCGTCGTTGCGGCCGCTGGCGAAAGTCGCGTCCGGCGGCGAGCTATCGAGGCTGAGTCTGGCGATTCAGACTGCGGCGAGCGCTGCGGCCGACGTGCCGGTGTTGATCTTCGATGAAGTCGACGCCGGCATCGGCGGGCGCGTGGCGGATATCGTCGGCCGCTTGCTGCGCGAGCTGGGCACGCGCCATCAAGTGATGTGCATCACGCATCTACCGCAAGTCGCCGCTGCAGCGGATCAGCAGTGGCAGGTCAGCAAGCGCGAAGCCAATGGCAGCGTCGTCAGCACGGTCAGCGTGTTGAACAGCAAGCAGCGCGTGGATGAGATCGCGCGCATGTTGGGCGGGATGAAAATTACCGATACCACGCGCAAGCACGCGGCCGAGATGCTGGGCGTGAAGGCTTAGCTGGAAGCGTTAGACGTGCCGGACCGCGCCTGCTTTCGGGCGGAACGGACAGTTCGGCTTGATGCAGTCGACGTAGATCTGCAGTGAGTGCTCGTGGATGGTGTAGCCGCGGTCTTTGGCGACCTTGATTTGCCGCTTCTCGATCTCGGCGTCGTAGAATTCTTCGACATGGCCACATTCGAGGCACACCAGGTGATCGTGATGGCCGCCTTCGTTGAGCTCGAACACCGCCTTGCCGCTTTCGAAGTGGTGCCGAATCAGAATGCCGGCCTGCTCGAACTGGGTGAGCACGCGATAGATCGTCGCCAAACCGATGTCCATGTCCTCCTTCAGGAGAATCTTGTAGATGTCCTCGGCCGTCATGTGACGCTCGTCGCTCGTCTCGAACAAATCGAGAATCTTGAGGCGCGGCAGCGTTGCTTTCAGACCGATGGTCTTGAGATCGTGCGGCTTGGACATGGCGGGCTTGGACATGGCGTAGATGAGGCGGCAGGTGAGCGTTGATCGAGCGCGAATCGCGTCAAGCGACCTCCTTGAGTATCATATAGCCTTGTGTACCGTTTGGAAACCGAAGGGTCAGGCGTTCGCGCCGAAGATAATTCTCATGCGATTCATACGATCCGCCCTCTTGCTCACGCTCTGCGCATTGCTGCTGTCGGGCTGTTTTCTCAGGCCGTTCAAGATCGACGTTCAGCAGGGAAATTTCATCGATCAGGAAGCGGTTTCCAAGCTGAAGCCTGAAATGACACGCTCGCAAGTGCGCTTTCTGCTGGGCACCCCGTTGATCACCGATCCGTTTCACCCGGAGCGGTGGGACTACTACTACGTGGATCGCAAAGGCGGCAAAGTCAAGGCATCGCAGCGGCTGACGCTGTACTTCGACGGCGACAAGCTCAAGCGCGCGATGAGCAGCACAGCCGGCTCGAGCTCGCTGCTCGACGGCAAGCAGTCCGCCGCGGTTACCGACAAGCCCTAGTTCGAACCGATTACTAACTCGAAGCGATTAACCGTGCTGCAGATCGCCATTGCGGGGACCTCCGGCCGGATGGGGCGAGCCTTGTTGGAAGCGGTGTTCCAGGCCTCCGATCTCAACCTCCACGCCGCCCTCGAGCAGAACAACAGTCCGTATCTCGGCCGCGATGCCGGCGAGCTGGTCGGCGGCGCATGCGGCGTGCCGATCACCGATGATGTCGAGGCCGCGCTCAACGGTTGCGACGCGCTGATCGATTTCACCCGGCCCGAAGGCACGCTCGCACACCTGGCCATCTGCCGCAAGCTCACGGTCAGCATGGTCATCGGGACGACCGGCTTGTCCGCGGCGCAAAAGGCGCAGATCGCCGAAGGCAGCGGCGACATCGCCATCATGCTCGCGCCGAACATGAGCGTCGGTGTCAATCTGGTGTTGAAGCTGCTGGAAACCGCGGCGCGCGTGCTGCAGGACGGCTACGACATTGAGATCATCGAAGCGCACCATCGCCACAAAGTCGATGCGCCGTCGGGCACCGCGTTGCGCATGGGCGAGGTGATTGCAGCGACGCTCGGCCGCGACCTGGAACAATGCGCGGTCTACGCGCGCGAGGGCAACACCGGCGAGCGTAATCCTGCGGCCATCGGCTTTGCCACGGTGCGCGGCGGCGACATCGTCGGCGATCACACCGCGCTATTCGCGGGGACCGGCGAGCGCATCGAGATCACGCACAAAGCCAGCAGCCGGGCGACCTTTGCGTTGGGCGCGTTGCGCGCGGCGCGCTTTCTGCACGGAAAACACGCCGGATTATTCGATATGCGGGACGTTTTGGGACTGTCCTGACCGGTTCTGGTATTGCCCGCCGTGCCGGGCGGTTGTTGGAAATCAAGCCGGCGCCCGTCCTGTACGGGCGATCGGTTTTTGATCGCCTCGAGCCACTCCTATATAATGCGCGGTCCATTAGAAGCGGGAGGCACGCCCTCCCGCTTTCCACGTCCACACTGTCCAAAGTTCAGAGTCCTC
>JBBRGM010000205.1:0-7901 GCA_038240725.1 Burkholderiales bacterium
CGGCGGTATCGGTAACTGGATGAAGGTAGCAGGCATGGCGGAAGCGTTTAATCTGCCGGTAGTGAGTCATCTGTTTCCTGAGCTTCAAGTGCATTTGGTGGCGGCAGCACCGAACGGTTTAACCGTCGAATACATGAAGTGGTCGGCAATGCTATTCGAGGAAGTGTCGACGGTGGACAAAGGCGAGCTCAGCGTACCGACCAAGCCTGGTCTTGGGCTCAAGTTCGATCGCGACGCGTTCAAGCGGTTCGCGGTAGTTTGATGAGCGCAGACGTCCAGCGCAATCAGTTATCCGACTTGGGGCAAACGGCAGTACGGCAGGCGGAAGAGTCGGCAATTCGGGCGCGCCAGTCTGCGAGCACCCTGCCCGTTTGTATCATCGGCGCCGGGTCATCAGGTATCACAACGGCGAAAGCGCTCAAGAAAAAAGGCATCGCGTTCGACTGTTTCGAAAAGGGCTCAGACCTCGGCGGCATGTGGCGCTACGAGAACGACAACGGTATGTCTTCTGCCTATCGCAGTCTCCACATCGATACCAGTCGAAAGAATCTCGGCTATCCCGATTTCCCGATCGGCGATGACCAACCCGATTTCTTTTCGCATCGGGACATGATTGCGTATCTCGAAGCGTACGCCGATCGTTTCGATGTTCGGCGCCACATCGCGTTCGGCACCGAGGTGACCGAAGCCTCGCCTGCTGCAGACGGCACGTGGAATGTGCGGTTGTCCACCGGCGAGAGCAAACGCTATCGGGGCATTCTCGTCGCCAATGGACATCTGTGGAATCCGCGGATGCCGGAATTCCCGGGCCAGTTCGATGGCGTCGCAATTCATTCCCACGACTATCGCACGGCAACGCCATTCGAGGACAAAGACGTGCTCGTGGTCGGCATCGGCAATTCCGCTGTCGACATTGCCGTCGACTTGTGCCGGCGCGCGCGCAGCGTGCATCTTTCCACACGGCGCAGTGCCTGGATCATGCCGAAGTACATCATGGGCATTCCGACCGACCGCTGGTCGGCATTTCTTTCACGCAAACTGAAGCTACCCACGCGCATCTCGCGGTCGATCCTCGGCCGCATAATGCTGCTGGCGGTCGGCAGACAGGAGCGCTTCGGCATGCCGAAACCGAAACATGCGATCTGGCGCGAACATGCGACGATCAGCCAGGAGCTGTTGCCCTGTCTCGGACACGGCTGGATACGCATGAAGCCGAACATCCGCGTGCTGCGCGGGGATGACATCGAGTTCGAGGATGGCAGCAGTAAGCGATTCGACGCCATCATTTATGCCACGGGTTATCGAGCCACATTCCCGTTTCTGCAATCGTCGGTATTCGAAGTTAAAGACGGCGATGTGTATTTGTATCGCCGGATCGTCGATCCGAGGCACGCGGGTTTGTATTTTCTCGGCCTGGTGCAGCCGATCGGCCCGACCATACCGTTGGTGGAGATCCAAGCACGCTGGCTTGCAGCGGTGTTGGCACGAGAGGTCGCGCTGCCGGACGATCGCGCGATGAAAAACGAGATAGAGCAGCATCAGCGCGCGTTGAAACAGCGCTACGTCGATTCTGCGCGCTACACGCTGGAAGTCGACTACCGCGACTACTCAAAGCAGCTGGTGCGTGATCTTAAGCGTGGCAAGGCTGGCGTTTGAGCTTCTGGTGCCGCCGCCGATCCCGAACGAAAAACCGCTCTCATCTACCGAGCTTCATCCATCGATTCCTGAGTTTCATGGCTCAACGGGTTCTCGCTCCGCTCGCTTTGTAAACTCGTAGTTCAAGATGGTTCTGAGAGTGTCCGGTTTCAGCAAATAGTGGCGCTTATCAATTGGCGCGCACTTGTTATCCGCGAACGCTCGCTTAGAATGATTTCCGCGCTTGAACGACAACATCGATAACAACAACGAGAGCCGCAGACGGTTCCAAAGCGTTGAGATTGGCAAGAGCAAGGGAGAAACGGCTGCCGGAAGTTTGGCAGCCGTTAGTTTGCAGCGAAGCGACTCCGAGCGTCCGCTCTTGAGGTCGCGCCAATATCGATCGAGCACCTGTAGCAGCGCCTGCCTCGCAATTCAGTCGCAGGGCGCGGAAGTGCAGTGATAAACGCAGTGCCCGACCCCGAGTTGCTGCGAAGAATAACAATAAGCTTTAAGGCAACTTCATGAACCACTCGAACTCGTGCATCACCTTCGTCGCGTACTTGCTGTCGGCGTCACTTGCGCTCAGCGCCATCGCGGCCGACAGTAGCTCATCGCAAGCGCACTCTTCCATCCTGACGATCACGGCGCCGCCCACAGTGACGACAGCGCACGAGATCGACCTGAAAGGCAAATCGGCGCCGAAGGCGCAGATTACGGTCGACGGCGGCGCGAAAACAGCGACGACGCGAACCGATTCGAGCGGCAAATTCAGCGTACAGGTTTCGCTCAAACGCGATCAAATCAACGCGCTTCTGATCTACGCCACTGCCGACGACGGCGTCAAGGGGGCGCCGGTAGCCGCGTCGATCATGCAGGACGACGCCAACCCGGAAATCACAGCCACGTTGGAACCAGCGCCCAGCAGCGCAGGCTGGAACACAGGCACAGTGACGGTAAAGTTTACCTGCACGGATTCTTCCGGCATCGCTAGCTGCTCGCCTCCGGTTACTGTGACCAAACAGGAAGCCGACCAATCGGTGGAAGGCACGGCAGTCAACAACGCGGGCAATCGCAGAACGGTCACCGTTAAAGTAAGCATCGACAGCACGCCGCCTGTCGGCGTCGCCGCGGTATCGCCGAGGCCAAACGCGAATGGCTGGAATCGCGCTGATGTCACCGCACGTTTCGTCTGCACCGACGGCGGCTCGGGCGTGGCGCAGTGCCCGGCAGCGGTTACGCTTACGAATGAGGGCGTCAGCGAAGTATCCGGGACCGTCACTGATAAGGCCGGCAATCGCAGCAGCGCGAGCGGCGCCGTCAAGATCGATCGCAGCGCGCCGGCGATTTTCGTCGATGAGCCGCAGGAAGGCGCATTGGTTCACAGCACGCCGGTTCATTTGAAGGGCCATGTAAACGAAGCGCTGTCAGGCCTTGAAACGGTGAGCTGCGGAAATTCTGCAGCAGTGATCACCGGATTGAACTTCACCTGCGATGTTCCGATCGATGCCGGCAAAAATAGAATCAAGCTGTGGGCGAGCGATCGCGCCGGCAATGTCGGTGTAATCCATCAGCACGTGGCGCTTGGTCCGCTGCTTCCCGGCGGCGATGCACATCAAGCGCGCGTCAATGTCGATGTGGACGGCGACGGCATCTCCGATGTCGCCTATACGAACTTCCTGACCGGCGATGTCAGCATACTCGCCGGCAATGGCGATGGATCGTTCCGGGCAGAGCGAAAAGTCACCGTCGGAACGTATCCGTCGTCGCTGACGGTGGCGGACCTCAACGGCGATGGCATCCCGGATCTGATCACCACGCACTACACGACCGGTGAGGCGAAGATTCATTACGGCCAACGCAACGGGAGCTATGTTGACGGCCCGCAATCAACGTCGGCTCATTTCCCTCCGCAGTTGCAGTAGCGGATGTCGATGGCGACGGGCGCCTGGATGTGATTACCACCCACATGCACAACGCCCGAGCGCATATCCATCGTCTGCAGGCCGACGGCACCTACATCACGCAGCCGATTCAGGTCGGCGATGGGCCTTCTGCTGTCGCTGTCCGCGATGTGAACGGTGATGGGTTAGCGGATATCGTCACGGCCAACTTCGTGTCGGGCGACGTATCGATATTGCTTGGACGTCCAGGACGTTTCCAATCCGAGCAGCGCATCGCGCTAACTGCAGCCGCCGGTGCCAATCTCGGTCCGGACGCGATCATGATCGACGACATCAACAGCGACGGCATACTCGACATCGCAACCGCGAATTTCAACACGAACAGCGTTTCGCTTCTGCTTGGCACGGGGCAAGGCAAGTTCCAGCAAACCCAGACCTTCGCCGTCGGTCGCCAGCCGATTACCGTTTCCGCTGCCGATTTCACAGGCGATGGCCGCGTCGATCTAATGACGGTCAACCTCGGCTCGGCCGATAAATCGATATTGCCCAGCCAGAGCAGCGGGACATTCGGAGCTGCTCTGCAAGTCGCGCTGTATTCCGCTCCGGTTCACGTGATGGGACCGGGCCCGACGTACGAACAGAGTCTGCACCCAGGAATCAGCTCCGGTATTACCGCAACAGCGAATATGCCGGATCCGTTCTTTGCTCCCATACGCGCGCCTGCGCCTGGACTGCCCGATCCGGTCGACCGGATGGGAATCACATTCGGGCAGGACACGAGCGATTACGGCCAATTGCTCGGCGAGAACATTCTGTCGTACCCACCTCTGGTGACCGCCGGACGCGCTGGCTTGAAGTGGATACGTTTCGATGGAGACCGTACGCATTTCTTCGGGCCCGGTGCGTCTATGAGCTATGCCAACCACTCGCTCGTCGTCGATCGCCTGCTGGCCGCCGGCTTCAACGTACACATCATCCTGAGCGATTTCCGCTGGTGGCCGCCGGGCAGTAATCCGTTTCCCGCGGACTTCCCGAGCGCTGCCTTCCTTGAGGAATACACCCAGTTCGCTATCGACCTGGCGCGCGCAACCTATCGTCCCGGCGGCCGCGTCATCTTCGAAGTCTGGAACGAGCCCGACCTCTTCGGTATGTTCTGGGCCGAGGGAACAATCGACAAGCAAGCGCCGTCGTTCGTGAAGATGCTCGTGAAGGTAACCGAAGCCATCCATATCGCGGTGCCCGGAGCAATCGTGGTTTCCGGCGGCCTCACCAGCGAGGGCGAGGCGTACGGGGAAAAATTTCTGCCTTTGTATATGGCTGCTCTCAAGGGCCGCCCGCAGGGAATGGTCGAACGGTTCGGCTTCCATCCCTATCTGTCGTACAGAGACACGTTGACGCGCTTCCGCAAGCAGCTCGACAAAAATGGTTTTACTGACACTCCGATCGACATCACCGAAGTCGGCGCGTGGGGCGCCGATCGCGATTGGACGGCGAAAGCCAACGCGCAGACGATTTTGCGAGCGCTGGAGAGCGATATACCGCACGTCAACTTCTGGTCGATTCTTTCGCCCAATTCGGCTCTGGCGTACGCCGGCTTCATGGATCCGGCGCCGGGTGATACATATGGCTGCAACAATTCAACTTACGGCGCGATCGAGGGCACACGCGATTTCCATTGCTGGCCGGCGATGTATGCAGCGCGAACGTTCGACCGCGTCGCTCGCGGACGAACCTATCAAGGCGCGTACTTCGACGCGCGAGCAGGTGCATTGCCGGGCTCGGAAAGCGCAGATCCCAGCGATGAGCTATCGGGCGTACGTGCGCTCAAGTTCGAGAGCAACGACGACGTCGTAGTCGCTGCATTCACGCTCGATTGGGCACGGCCGATTCCCGGGAGCGGGCGCACTTACTCGGTCGCATTTCCGCGGGAGCCGGCGTTTGCGCTTTCCGAGACGGGACAAGAGTTCGTAGCCCCCAACGCCGATGGCCGCTACGACATCGTATTCGACCACGGTCCGGTTTATTTCTTCTTCCCAAAGTCGGGGCAACCGCCGGTCTACAACGTTGCTGCGCGAGCCGTGTGCGCAGATGGTTCGCCCGCGCATAGCGGCAGCATGAAAATCTGGTACACGATGTGGCCCACACCGACGCCGAGCGCGCCACTTGACTGGCAATCCTCGGAGATCGGCGCAGCGGGCACATTCAGGTTAGTGACGACGCAGCTCATCACATACACCGCGAATCTGTACGTCGCGGTCGAAGCGAGCGATGGATCGGGAATTTACCTGCCGCTCGTATCCAGCACGCATACCGGCGGCGTGAATGTGCCGACGGTCACCGGCGCCACATTCTTCAACCCGCCCACACCGATGGCGCGGATCAGCTCGACCAGCACGGCCAGCACTTTTCTCGAGCTGAATTATCAGGCGCTACCGGAGTGGTGCACGCCGTAGGCGCGCTTCCCGGCGCGCCACGCGCAACTTTGTAAGGTCTACCGGACTGTCGGCACGCTTGGCGACAGTCCGGTTCCATTTTCGGGTTCGCATCTGCATCCGTGAGCCGAATCGCAATTGCAGTGATACTCTCAGATTCGCAGGCGTTAGGGTGGGCTGCGAACGCGCATCGCGGCGCAACGCGATAGTTTCTCGGAGGTGCAATGTTGCGTCCGTTATTGCTCGCCGGCGTGCTGGCACTGTCAGTCGCGATCTGCGAGGCTCAACCATCCAGCATCCCGGCTGAGTTGCCTACGATTTGGCAAGCGCCGCCCGGCGACCCGCTCGAATTGATGAGCGCGGGGTTCGCGAAAATCCTCTGCTCCGCGTTATTCATCAGTGGACGCGATCTCGCAACGGCAACCGAAGAAGACGGATTCTTCGTCGCACCGAGCGCCGAACGGCGCGCAGTCAAACAAGTCGCAGTCGATCCGACGCAGCACGCGATACACGTTACGCTTCCCAATGGCGTAACGCGCACGGCGAAGCTCTTCGGCGATCAGGGCTGCATTGCGCTGCCACGCGGGAAAGATTCGATCTTGTTCACGCCTGTCAAAATCAAGTCGTCGCTGCCCGAGGCTGCCACGCAACCGTGGCCGATGGGCGATCGAGTTCCTGACACGCCACTGCCGAGTGAACTAAATCAAGCGAAGTTAGCCGCCAGCGTGAATGCCGCATTCGAATCGCCGGACGCGCTCACCGCAGCATTTGTTGTCGCCTACAAAGGGCGCATCATCGGCGAGCGCTATCAGCGCGGTATGCCATCCGCGACCGCACTCCCAGGCTGGTCGATGGGAAAAAGCATCGCGGCAACGCTGATGGGTCAGCTGATACACGAAGGCGTCTATGATCTATGGCAGCCGGCGCCGATCGAACAATGGCAAGGCGTCGATGACCCGCGCCGCGCGATTCGTATCGCTGATCTGATGCGAATGTCGAGCGGGCTTCGCTTCTACGCGCCGCAGGACCCTGATTTCGATCCTGCAAAAGGATATCCGGACCATCTGTATGTCTACACCGGCGCCGACGACTCGGCGCAATGGTCGATAACGCGGCCCTCGCAGTGGCCGCCGAATACAGTCGGGCGTTATCGCAACTCCGATCCGCTCGCGGTCAACTACCTGGTGAAGAAAGCGGTCGTCGCGCGCGGGGGCGACTACCTGGCTTATCCGCAGCAGCATTTGTTCGACAAGCTCGGCATGCGGCACATGGTGCTCGAGACCGATCCGTACGGCAATTTTCTGATCCAGGGATACGCGCTCGGATCTGGTCGCGATTGGCTGCGCCTCGGGATGCTGTACCAGCAAGACGGCGTCTGGAACGGCGAACGATTGCTGCCCGAAGGCTGGACAAACTTTGTCCGCACCCCGGCGCCGGCGTGGTCGCGACCGATATACGGCGGGTTTTTCTGGCTCAATCGAGAACAGTTGTGGCCCGTGCCGAAAGACGCGTATTTCATGGCAGGTTCGGGCGGCCAGTTCGTGATCATCGTTCCGACGCACGATCTGGTCGTCGTCCGCCTCGGCCATTACAAAGGCGCTGAGCCTGGCGGGCGAGCGCTGCAACGCGCGTTGCAACTGCTGATGGATGCCGTGCCGCAGGTGCGACCCGCCTGGCAGCCGCCATCTGCTCAGAATTGATCGACTCGAATGCCTATCGCGCAACGAAAAATCGGCGACGTCGCGCGTCGCCGCTGCGTTGCGCTTAGCCCGGCACAAGGATCGCGCCAATCTGCTACCGTGCGCCATTCGAATTTCGCGCAAGGCCCATGACTACCGCTCCGCATCCCCCGATGACCGAAAACTACCCTTAGGAGTCCGCGCGCCGGGCTTGGGTGCGATCGATTATCGATCGCACTGCGGGCGATTAC
>JBBRGM010000206.1:0-7888 GCA_038240725.1 Burkholderiales bacterium
GCACGCGGCCATCGGCCCAAATCACCCCGGTCCCTCTATAGAGACGACAGATTATTGGGTTGTGTCAGGTGCGGCGTCTGCATCGTTGCGCTCCTCGCCAAGGTACCTACCTTGGCTTCGTCGCGATGCCTCGCATCCATCGCACCTGACGCAACGCGCGTCGCAAGACTTGTTCAGTGTTTCCTTGATTCCGGTGAATCCGTTTCTGCTCAGCATGCAGCCGGTGTCGCCGAGCATACCGCCTTCAACAGCTGCACGATGTTGGCGCCGGTGAATGGCGTCGAACCGGTTTCCTTGGGTAAGGCACCGTTATAGCCCCAGCTGGTAACACCCACGATGACGTTTGAGTTTGCTGCATTGCCTGCAATCGTATCCGTCAGACCCGAAGGCAGTCCGAAATTGGCGAGCCAGGGACCGCCGCTCGCACCGCCGCACATCAGCGAGCCGATGATAGTGTTGTTGGAATTCGCCGCCGAGGTATAGCCATAGGAATCGTTGCGCTCCATGAACGCGCCGCCATCCAGGCAGACCGGGTAGCCGAGCTGCGTGACCTGCGTCAGTCCGCTCGCGCTAAAACTCCACCCATCATAGCCGTACCCGTACCAGCCGGCCGCGGCTCCGGGATACGCGCCGGCCGCGTCGGGCTTGAGCAACAGCAGCGCAACATCGTTGGAACACACGACGCCGTGACCGCTGTGATCGTATTCCGAACAGGAATCGCTGCCGTTGAAGTACGACGTCATCACCGACGCCGACGCTACCGGCCAGATGCCGAACGGCGCATCGCCATTGCTGTAGGCCGGCACGAAACTCCAATTGGAATAGAACTGATTGGCAAAGTTGGCGACGCAGTGTGCCGCGGTCACGACGACGCCCGGTTTGATGAGCGACGCCGAACATAGGAAGGTATCGCCATCGATCAGGAAGAAAAGTTTCCCGGTGGCGCGATAAGGATAAGCGTCCGTATTGATCAGTCCGAATAAATCTGCCCGCGCGGTGGTGAACGGGTGATTGGTCGAGCCGAAATCCAGGGACACGGGCGCATCCGCACTGGCCGCCGCGGCGAGCGGTGCGCCGAGCTTGAGCGGGCGCATGCGACCGGTACCCTGCGATCCCGGCGATACGCCGCCCTTGCGTGCGCCCTGCGCCTGCGCGTGCAATGCATCCATCAAGTCATACTGCGCCTGCAACTCCGAGCGGGCGGCGACTGCAGGAAGCCGCACGGCCTTAGCATTGATGTAATCGATCGCGGCGGCGCCGCTCGTATGGGACGGATCGCGCTTCGACGTGGTGACGGAGAGCGCTGAATTGGCAACCGGCGGCGGTGCCGGATGCGGCGCGCCGTTTCCCGGCGAAGGCGAAGTGGAAACTTGGCCGGAAGCCGACGCCATCCAGCCGGCCAGGCCAAAACCAACGAGGATCACGAATTTGCGCATTGTATTTCTCCTGTCTTGCACGATACGAGTGTTGAACGCTCGAAACGTGAGCGCGGCTACATCCGCCCGCACCGAGTAAGCCTGTGCGCGGCTTCGGTACGAATACTAATCGCCTGTGTGCTTGAGCGCCGCACGACAAGCGTGTTACGGTTGAGTATGCCGATAAGGTGACGCTTCGAGGCGCCACCACATAACGAGGAGAGCACGATGGGCCGGTCCGTCGCACTGTTTGTTTGGCTGCTTTGCATCTGGTCGGTTCAGGGACGCTCCGCGCTCGCTGCCGGCGCGGTGGAAATGCAGGTAGAGCACATCGTTTCGCAATCGATCGAAGAATACAACCGCGCGATGGAAGCGAAAGATCCAGCCGGGTGGCTGAAATACTTCACGGACAACGTGTCTCGCACCGATCTGCGTTCGGCTCAGCAGGGCAAGGCGGAGTTCGCAGATTACTATCGCTGGGAGTTCAAAAACTTTCAGGCGAAGTGCGTCCCGAAAAAGATCCTGATTACGGGGCGCTCGGCTGCCGTCGTATTTTTATGGGACGCGATCTACCAGCCCTCGGGCGAGGCGGTGCAATTGGAAATGGTAGCGGTATACGAGATGGCGTCGAGCGGCAAATTCGAGTCGGTAAATTTTTTCTACGATACCGCGAAGGCGGCGAAATACTTCGCGCAACGTTCGGCGGCTTCCAACTAACGCCCGATCGATCGAATGATCGCTCATCGTCGAATGATTGGACGCCGCGCAGCACTGCATCGGAATGCCTTAGCTGCGTGCATGCTCGTCAAAGCTGCGCTGACCGATCGCAAAGTCGCCGCACTATCTCGCAACTCCACCACGGCGCGTTACCGCCAAATCTAATATTGGATGAATGATGATCCGCTCATTCGTTGCTCTCGCAATTTGCTCTGCCCTGATGTTCGCAGCCTGGACCAGCCGGGTCGCCGCCGCCGATGCAGATTGCCCTGCCGGCGACGAATGGGTTGCCTGCGCGGCCGAGCAAGGCGACCGTGCCGCCATGTACGCCATCGGCAGACGCACGTATGACGAGGCACGCACATCCGGCGATTTTACCGAGGCGCTGAAGTGGTCGCGCAAATTGGCCGCAACAAAAGAGAAGAACGGCGATCGTCTGCTGAAGATGGTCTATCTGCAACTCGGCTGGGGTGTACATCGCGACTATCCGCAAGCCTACACCTGGCTGAGCGAGGCGATCGCGTCCGGCGATGACTATCTCGTGCCTTGGCGCAAGATGCTGATCGAGAAAATGACGCCGGAACAACTGGTGGAAGCAAAGAAGCAAGCCGGCAACTGACCAGGGGCATCGGACCGTTCGACGCCGGCGCGTTTGCGCCAGCGTGCGAAAGGGTAATGCGTCGGTCACGCTACTCTTTTGCTTTCAGCTCTTCCTTGACGAACGTTGCAAGCGTATTGATCTTGAACTCGTCCAACATACCCGCGAACGGCGGCATGCCTTTCTGCGAACGGCCGTTGGTGATCACGCCAACGACTTCTTCGCGCGTCAGCTTAGTCACCCGCAAATCGGCTGCGTAACCGCCTTCGCTCGGGCCGCCTCTGCCGTCGTATTTGTGGCAAAGCACGCAGTTCTGGAACAGATCGCGGCCGCTTGCGCGCGGTACATTGATTACCGGTCGATCTTCATCGGCCCACGCAATCAGCGGTGGTAGAGAAAAGTAAGTTAGCAGCCCAACAACGATGGCGCTTTTGCGGGTGCCGATACGCGGCTGCTTGATTTTGATTTTGGTCATGCTCGAATCTTGATAGGAAATGCTATCGACGCGGATCGCTCCGCACGCTAGACGCACGCATTGCACTCATTAATCGCAACGCTCGTGCGCGGTCCACCGCGGAACGCGCACGTATGCATGTGCACAAACCGGTGGACCAGCGCATAAAGACGCCGATCCACGCCACTGCCTGTTATTTTTCCGGCAGCGCGAATACGTACAGCACGTTGCTGGGAACCTGGCTCTTCAGCTCAGGCGTTGCGCTGACGAACCACTGCGGCCACGCACCACCCAAACCGACCTCGATTGCGATGTACTGCTTGCCATCGACCATGTATGAGATCGGCGGCGCGTTGATCGCCGAGCCCGTGTCGAAGCGCCAGACTTCTTCCAGCGTGGTGGCGTCGAGCGCAGTGACCTGACCCTCTGCCTGACCCATGAACACCAGGCCGCCGGCGGTCGTGAGCAACCCACCGAGCATCGGATGTTTAGTCCAGTGCTTGTTCACCACTTTGCCGTTGGAAACGTCGATGGCCGTGACGCTGCCGCTGATGCGTCCGCAATTCGCATCCTCGAACGTCGTGTATGGCGCACCGCCGAGGAAAAGCTCGCGTGGCTTATGCGCATTCGGCGTTACGACCTCCGCATACGCCTTGTTGCAGCCTTCGATGGTCGGGATGTAATACAAGCCCGTATTGGGACTGTACGACGTCGGCGGCCAGTTCTTGCCGCCCATGTGACCCGGCTCGAGGATGCCTTCCACTTCACCTCGGCCTTTCTCTGCCTTACCGCGTCCTGCTGCGGTTCCGACCGCGTAGCTCTGTACATCCGATTTCGGGTTGTACGCGACCGGCTTGCCTTTCGCATCCAGGCCGGGTGTCCAGTTCAGCTTGGCAACGAACTGCGTGCCCCACAAGAACTGACCTGTCTTGCGATCCAGCGCATAGGTAAACCCGTTGCGGTTGGAGTGCAGCGTCGCCCGCACGAATTTGCCGTTGATGTTGGTGTCGACGAAAGTGTTCTCCGCAATGGAGTCGTAGTCGTACGGATCGTTCGGCGTGTGCTGGAAGCCCCACTTGATTCGCCCGGTGTCCGCGTCGAGGCCGAGCGTGCTGTCCGTCCACAAGTTATCGCCCGGACGGAATGCATTGTCCCAGTCGGGACCGGGATTCGCGGTGCCCCAAACGATTAGGTTCAGCTCCGGATCGTAAGAGCCGGTGACCCACGTTGTGCCCCCGCCGGTCTTCCACGCGTCGTACTTGTCCTTCCACGTTTCATGGCCCGGCTCGCCCGGTCCGGGAATCGTGTACGTTCTCCAGCGACGCTTGCCGGTGTTGACGTCTAGCGCTTCGATCCAGCCGCGCACGCCGAACTCGGCGCCGGCCATACCCGTGACGACCATGTCCTTCACGATCAGGGGCGCGCCGGTGAACACCTCGGCGTTGCCCGGATCGGCCACCTGCACTTCCCAGATTTTGCTGCCGTCGGTCTTGTCGAGTGCCAGGACGCGGCCATCGATTACGACCGAGATGACCTTGTTGCCGGATAGCGCGACGCCACGGTTGTTAATGCCGCAGCAGGTAACCGTCGGTGCATAGTTGCGATCGGGGGCGGGATCGTATTTCCAGACTTGCCTCGGCGTGCCGCCGCGGACATCGAGCTTGGTGACTTCGCCCCAGCCGGTCGTCAGATACAGAAAACCGTCTTCGGCGAGCGGCGTGCCTTCCAATCCGGCAAACGGAAACGTGATGACGTCCTTGCCGCCGCCAGCCGTGCCGCCCATCGCCCAGGTGAAGGCGACTCGCAGATTCTTGACGTTGGACTTGTTGATTTGATCCAGCGCAGAGAACCGGTGCGCTTCGTAATTGCCGTGATGGTTTAGCCAGTTCTGCGGCTCGCGCTCGCTATTGATAAGGCGATCCGCGGTGACATCGGCCGCGACGGCCGCGGTCGAGAATGCTGTTGCCGCCAAGACGACGGCAAGCCCTGCAATGAAAGACTTGCTTCTCGTAGTCATTGCTCCTCCCTGCGACGTTTTTAGAATGTCGACAAGACGCAAGTCTCACAAGACGAAACTACATGGATCATTCGCCCAGGCGTCCCATCGCAATTCATTCTTACAGTTAAACGATGCCGTGGCAATACGCTGACGAAGACGCGCTCGCCGCGTCGAATTACCCCGGGTCAGGCCTGAGCAACGGAGCATTGGCGCGATGCTTCGCACGTGGGCGCCTGCGCTACGCTCATTCTCGCGTGCGGTGCGGCTCGAGCCCTAGGAGAGTCTGCATCAAGACTACTCTGGCGAAGCATTTTCAAGAGAAACATTTTCAAGAATAGAAGGAGCACTCCTGCGATCGCCGGGCATTGCGATTGAACTTCATCTCGCCAGCACTCGCAGTCGGCGACACGGAGCCTTGCCACTCAAGGCGGACCGTTGTCAGTCGATATGCAGACTTGCACGCCAGCGAACGAACAGGAATGGCGGCTGCGGCTCACGCTACCGTAAGAATAGACGAGCACGACCTGCATCGACGAGATACGTGTCTGCACGCTTATCCGCGCTAACTGGAACCAACCGGAGACGATCGCAACGTATGCATGAAACCAGCAAAGCGCTAATGCGCCGTCTGCATGACAGCCGATTCGTCACGCGCTACTTCGTCGGTCACGGTATCGACATCGGCGCCGGCCCTGATGCGTTGAACCAATATGCCGAGCAGTTCTCGCTGATGCGCAGCTGTCGCGCGTGGGACGTCGCGGACGGCGACGCACAGTTGCTGGCTGGCGTCGGCGATGCCTCGCTCGACTTTGCGAATTCCAGCCACTGCCTCGAGCACATGGCGGATCCGCGTACAGCGCTGGGGAATTGGATCCGCATACTCAAACCCGGCGCCCATCTGGTTGTTACGGTCCCCGACGAAGACCTCTACGAACAAGGCATCTTCCCATCGACGTACAACGGCGATCACAAGTGGACCTTCACGATGTACAAGGCGAAGAGCTGGTCGCCGAAGTCGGTCAACCTGCTGTCTCTGGTTGCCGAATTCGCCGACCGCGCGCAGACCATCAAGGTCGAGCAGTTGGATGCTACTTATCGGTTTAGGACGCCTCGCTTTGACCAGACGCTCACGCCTGTAGCCGAGTGCGCACTCGAATTTATCCTGCGGAAATTGCCGGCGGAAGAGCAAGCGCGGTTCGGGCGGTATCAGAATCCCGCGGCGCCCGGCACGCCGACCAAGCAGTGAAGCAAATCATTTGAACGCCGATTCGCGAGGGACATAACGTGAGCGGCTCGCTTAAGGTCGATTGCCCAGGCCCGACCCCAGTCGACGCGGTTTTTCGATGTTCTATTCGCAGTGAAACCAACTAGCAGCAACCCCAGCAGCAGGCAACTCCAGGTCTGCACCTCGGGTATGGGTGTGAGCAGGAAAGCGTGAAGTGCGCTGTCGCGCCCTCGCCCTGTTCCGACGATCTCTCCCAGCGCGTTGATATCGAGCGCATCGCTTAGACGCGAGAAGTTGGAATGAGAGAGGTCAACCAACGAATCTAGGTCCTCCATCTTTGCATTCGGCCGCCACAGCACGGCGCGAACACCTCTCGAGTTTGGCGCTTTGGGGCCGGACGAGCCTACTATCCATTCGCTGTCATTTACCGCAGCTGCAACGCTCGAAGCGTCTGCGCTCGGATTGATTTCAACCATGCCATCGGCGGCCGTCCATAAGAATGCGCGATAGAAGCCCTCGCCTCCGATGCTTTGGCCAACAACCACATCGTGATTGTTGATGGCGAAAGCCTCGCTGGTGAAGTCACCTGAAAGGGTGCCCAGATCCTGCGGAAACGCGAAATTGCGCCAGAGAGCCGCGTGCGGCGCAGCGCTATCGTCGCCGGAGTTGCCGACAATTACCCCGGCCTCATTGACGTCGCTCGCATGCCCCACTGATGGCGCCGCGGTGCCGCCGAGGTGGGGTAGATCGACGCCGCCAACCGATCCGCCGAACGGGTCTTGATGAGCGTTCTTATCCCAGTACTTCGCAACCGAGGTATGACCGCCTAGGCTTGCGCCTACCGCGAGCCCAGAGCCATTGATCGCTAGCGCAACACTAAACGTGCCGCCTGCCGGCAACATGACGAGTCTATCCGGGCGATCCCAGCGAAGTGCGACGAAGTCCTCGGAGGCCCCCACAACCTGCCCCCTGTTGTTGATGTCGCCCGGTAGAGGATTTTCGAAACAACTAACGGCGTTCGGAAGACATGTGGCCAGATCCACTCGGCCAGTCTTGGATGACCAGATGAATGGCACGCCGGCTAATGACTGACCCACCACCTGCCCTAGGTCATTGATGGCAGAAACGCGCCCAGCCCCTAAATCAGTTATGCGAAACGATGGCGGTGCCGCGTCGACAGAAAAAAGCGGCAGATTGAGCGCAGCAAAAAGAATCAGGTGAAGGCGTAGTTTGTGCAGAGAAGGCTTCATGACAGCACCCTCCAATGTGATCGGCCGACGTAATGTAGGAACGATGTCGGTGTTGTTCGCTGTGCCTCTCAGAGATGGTTGACCCAGACCTAGGGAAGCTCTGAACAAGTCTTGCGACGCGCGTTGCGTCAGGTGCGGATGGATGCGAGGCGTCGCGGCGAAGCCAAGGTAGGTACCTTGGCGAGGAGCGCAACGATGCAGACGCCGCACCTGACACAACCCAATAATCT
>JBBRGM010000207.1:0-7885 GCA_038240725.1 Burkholderiales bacterium
TGCCGCCGCCGCGCTTTTTCTCGCCGGCTTCAGCACGCCCGTCTCGACCGCCTAATTCGAAGATCCGGCTTTTGCCAAGGTGAAGTGCTACGGCGCCAACGCCTGCAAGGGACAGGCGGAATGCAAGACGGCGAGGACGCCGTGTAGCCCGCCTACACCAGGAGGAGCCCACGCGGCCATCGGCCCAAATCACCCCGGTCCTTCTATAGAGACGACGGATTATTGGGTTGCGTCAGGTGCGGCGTCTGCATCGTTGCGCTCCTCGCCAAGGTACCTACCTTGGCTTCTCCGCGACGCCTCGCATCCATCCGCACCTGACGCAACGCGCGTCGCAAGACTTGTTCAGAGCTTCCCTAGCGTTATGGTCGCTCGACGCCGCGCTCCGCGTCCTCAACCCGAGCGCAGTGCTGCGGCGAGCAGACTATATTCATTTTCCTTCTTGAAAGATGCGCCGCGGCCCCGCTGGCGTGCCCGCTGCTGGCCAGCTCCCCCGGCAACCGTGATGACACACGTTCTAAGCGTGAGGTCGGGACAACTGTCATGACGAAACGACAACGGCCGGCACTCGCATGAGATGCCGGCCGTTAGATTTGAACAAATCTATCGATCGTCAGCCGCGCATGCGCCGCTTCGCGATTCCGCCCAAGCCGGCTAGACCGGCGAGCAGCAAAGCGTAGGTGGACGGCTCGGGTACGGCAATCGCCACGTTGTCGTAGAGAATCGTCTGCGCGTAGGTCTGGTCGAAATCGACAGACTTCGCGATACCGCTGAACGTCGCGCTTGCGCGCTTCCAGCACGCGTAGAAATTAAGGGCGTCGGACTGCGGGCACAGCGGCGCGCCGGACGTGACTTCCAGCGGAATGGTGGCCAGCAGCTTACCGCCGCCCGCCGCGCCACCGATGGCGTCATAAACCCGAACGCTGTGGCCCGGACCTTTTTCGCCCGATGCGTAGTAGAACGACAGCCCGGTGCTGAATCCGGCCGCGACGTCCATGACCGCAGGACTGTTTTCGGACATCGCAAAGATCGCAGTGGAGGGACTCGGCTCGTTCTCGAAGTTGCCCGATCCGCCAACATTGGAATCGATCGACGCGAACAGGTTGGAGCTGAATTGCACCCCGAAATTACCGCCTAGCCCGTTATTGTAGAAGTTGGCGACCTGGGCGAGATCCGCAAATGCCCTCGAAGTCCATCAACACCGCGGCGCGCGCGCTTGCCATGCTGCAGACCGCGGTGAGCGCAAGGGCAGTCGCGACAGCGATTCGTTTGAAGCTTCCCTTCTGCGTAGCCGACATTCCGGAATACTCCTTATTTTTACTGTGCGCCGACTGTGAACGACTCAGGACACTGAGCCCCTATTACACGATGGCTGACATCGACATCCATCCCGATCGAGGAAATCGAAAACGTGCGGCAAAAACTCTTGCGCGATTGCCTGGCATCGCGACGGTTCCGGCAACTGGACAGGTGAGGAAGTCGGCATCGGTAAAACCCGCCCGCGGAGATAACGCAACGAGCTTAAGGTAATAACCGGGCGGGGCTGCGTCAACTGTTTTCTGCGCACGTTCGCGAGCAGCGCAGGAATCGCGCAAACCCCGCCAAAAGCTGTCGCTGTTTGCCTTCACTCGGCCCTGTGTCGGACCGAACACGCCGTTACGGCAGCCGCCGCTCTGGCGATGGGCAGTAAGCGCACCGCGGCGGCTCGTTGTGCACATTTGCAAGGAGTACCAACTTGATGCCGACCGGCAACGGACACGCCGAATTCGCTTATGAATGGCCCGCGTTGTTGCCGGCTTGAGACGTGAGCAAAAACTTGCGCCCTCTCGCGCGCCTGCTCATGCGCGTAAGCAGCAGAACAACGCCGCAGGCGATGGCGAGGTTCGTACTGGGTTCCGGGACTACAGAAAACGGCGTAATGGCGATGAATCTCTGCGTTCCGTCGAACTGCACCCAGGGACTCGTCATGATCTCCGCAACCTGCTCTACCGTAAGCGCTCGGTTTCCCGTCAGGATCGCATTCATCAGGTTCGGCGCGTCGGCGCCGATATGCGGTAAGCCAAGATTGTGGCCGAGCTCATGCGACAAGAGATCGCCACCCAGCGCACCCGCCGCGAAACTCGCATCGACCGCAAAATCTTTTCCGCCGATCTGACCGCAGCCGATGACCAGATGACTCAACCCGGCGCAGAAGGTGATGCCATCGACGAAGAAGACGCTGAGCCGTTTGTCCGTGCTTGCGTCGAGCATGAACAGGTGATCCAGCTTGCCCTGGCTGTCGATATGCAGAAGCGATGCATCGTCGATGACCTGCGTGGCGTTGAAACGAATGTCGATCGGCTGCGTTCCGAACGAGGTCTGGCTGTAGATCTTATCCATCACCGCTTCGTTAGTCGTCACGATCGTCGCGTGCGATGCGAGCGGCATCACGGTGCACACGGCGAGCAGCCACGCATGCCACTGCGAGCGCTGCAACGCGCACAGGGTCGTCGCATGCAGCAACTCCACCATCCTTTGCAGCCCCCTGCCCGTTGGTCTGCTCCGCGCTGTCTCTGCGTCTGCTGTGCTCGATCTCGTCATCTTCGGTTCCCTGTCAAAGTTGCATCATTGGTGGCCGTCACCGGCGATTGATCTTCGCGCGATGCGGCTGGTATCGAACCGCAATGATCGAATGCATCGAGTATGACCGACTTATCTTGAGCTGCGGCGCGTGCAAATGAAAAATCCGTTTGCGGCGACAACCCCGACACGACGATGTCTGCAAGCGGCTACAGGGATCAGACGCTGGCTTGATTCAACCGGTCGATCGCAGCGGGCGACAGCTGCAGTCGCGTGGCATCGATCAATTCCTGCAATTGGTTCATGCTGGTAGCGCTCGCGATCGGCGCGGTGACGCTCGGCCGCGCGATCAACCATGCGAGAGATACCTTGGCCGGCGTTGCGCCGTGCTCCTTCGCGACCTCGTCGAGCGCGCCCAGAATGCGCAGCCCGCGTTCGTTTAGATACGTTTTCACCCGCGCAGCGCGGGCACTGCCGTCGGTATCTTTTTCCGAGCGGTACTTGCCGGTGAGAAAGCCGCTCGCGAGCGAGAAATAGCTGATCACGCCGATGCCCTTTTCTTTGCACAAAGGCTCGAGCGCGGCCTCGTAATCGCTGCGGTCATAGAGGTTGTACAGCGGCTGCAGACTCTGATAGCTCGGATAGCCCTGCTGCTTGCTGACCTGCACCGCTTGCGCGAGGCGCTCCGCGCTGTAGTTGGAGGCACCGATGACCCGCACCTTGCCGTCGCGAATCAGCTGCGCGTAGGCGTCGAGCGTCTCGCCCAGTGGCGTGTCGGCATCGTCGATATGCGACTGATAGAGATCGATGTAGTCGGTCTGCAGCCGTTTCAACGAGTCTTCGACGCCGCGCAGGATGTAGGCCTTCGCCAGACCTTTCTTCTCGGCGCCCATCTCCATGCCGATCTTGGTGGCGATGACGAGTTTGTCGCGGCCACCGCGCAACTTCAGCCATTTGCCGATGATCGTTTCCGACTCGCCGCCATGATGGCCAGGCACCCATTTCGAATACATGTCCGCGGTGTCGATAAAATTGAAGCCCGCGGCGACGAAGCCATCCAGCAGCTGAAATGAGGTCGCCTCATCCACGGTCCAGCCGAACACGTTTCCGCCGAATGCGAGCGGCGCCACGTTCAAATCGGAGTTGCCAAGTTTCTTGGTCTTCATTCGGGTCTCCAGTCGGTATCGAATTCAGGTCAACGCCTGCGTCGCAGATGGCGCAACGCGCTGCCGAGTGCGCTGCGGCCGGCGACGCGCGAACGCGAGACTCGCGCTGACCAGCGCGTCGCGCAGGCAGTAAATCGCGCCGACGCAAATCGGCGGATTCGCCATCGTCAGGTCCATGCCCGGAACGTGCGCCTCCCAGCGCCAGTTGCCCATCCAGGTGCCATACAGCTCTAGCGGGATTGCCATGAGAAACGTGATTGCGTAGAGCTTTCTGCTTCGCCCAAACACTAGTGCGCCGAGAAAAAGCGGGGTAAGCACGACACTGAACATGTCGTGTCCGCTATACAACGCGGACGCTGCATACAGCACCGCAACCAGCACAGAGGCAGCGACTACCCATTGCCCGACACGGGCTCGTAGATACAGGGCGACGAGCAGCATCAGAACGTGACCAGGCGGGATGAACAACGGCACGTTGTGCAGCCGATAGCGGTACAGTCCCCACACCAGCGACGCAAGCATTTCTCCGGCGGTGACCCAGATCAGGCACGCGAATAACGCGGCCCGCAATTCGTCGCAGCGAATTCGGTGGATGAATGTCAGCAGCAGCGTCCAGACGCACACACCGACAGCCATCTGCCCCCAAAAATCGTAGTGCTCATCGACGTAGAGCCCAACTACGATGGTCGCTAGTGCGGCAAACACGTGAGGCGTGCGGATATCGCTGCAAGCGCCGAGACGATCGCACCAGGAAACGCCGGCGCCGAAGGCGGAAAACGCCGGCCAGCCCGCGTGCAACGGCGCGGAGGCATCAGTGCACCCGTCTGCGCGGTCAGCCGAATGGGAGGTGAACGACATTGTTCGTTCGATCGAAATCATGTGACGTCAATGAGGGGCGGGCGATCATGCATAACATTCGGCGAAAAACCCAGGAGGTTTAGCGTGCCAGTTGCCCACGTACCGGCGTGACCTCAATTGCCCACGTGCCGGCGGGACCGCAATTGCCCATGTGTTGGCGTGACCCAGTTGCCCACGTGCGGGCGCGACCCCAGTTGCCCACGTGCCGACGTGATCGATGGGAAGTGTATCCGATAGCGCGTCGCATGAGCCGATCGGCGCCAACCGAAACCGCTCGAGTATGCGCCGGTTCGAAGGCTGTTTTCCAACGCTCGACCGCACCCGTCGCGTTGACTACGCACAGTGAAGCGTGCACCATTGTGCGAACGATCATCGGCACATCGGTAAGCTCGGCGAATCGCCATCGGCTCATCAGTCTTCTCCTCTTCTTCGCTGACACCCTAATGCTAGCGTTCGTCTTGCAACGGCTTGTACAGGCGGCGCTCGTGATGCTCGTCGTCGGACTTCTCGCCTTCTCGTTGTTCAGATTTGTCGGCGATCCGGTGGTGTCCATGCTCGGTCAGGATGCAACGCCGGAAGACCGCACCCGAATGACGCACGACCTCGGCCTCGATCGCCCCTTCTATGTGCAGTACGCGGTCTTCATCACGCGCGCGGTGCGCGGCGAATTCGGGTTCTCGCTGCGGCAACTGCGTCCGGTCTCCACACTCATAGTGGAACGGCTGCCGGCCACCCTCGAGCTGTCGCTCGTCGCAGCGCTGTTCGCACTCGCGGCCGGCATTCCAACGGGCGTGTACACAGCATTGCGCCGCGGTTCCTGGCTCGCGCAGGCGATGCTCGCGATATCGCTGATCGGCGTTTCGCTACCGACATTTCTCATCGGCATTCTGTTGATTCTCGTATTCGCGGTATATCTCGGCTGGCTGCCGTCCTTCGGCCGCGGCACCACGGTCGCGCTCGGCTGGTGGAGTACCGGACTGCTCACCGTATCCGGATTGAAGGCGTTGATACTGCCGGCTATCACCTTGGGTTTGTTCCAGATGACTTTGATCATGCGGCTGGTGCGCTCCGAGATGCTCGAGGTTTTGCGCACCGATTACATCAAGATCGCGCGCGCCCGCGGTTTGAGCGACCGCGCGGTGAACTTCGGACATGCGCTGAAGAACACGCTGGTGCCCGTGATCACCATCACCGGTTTGCAACTCGGCTCGATCATCGCATTCGCCATCATTACCGAGACGGTTTTTCAATGGCCGGGGATGGGGCTGCTATTCATCCAGTCGGTCACCTTCGCCGACGTTCCGGTGATGGCGGCGTATCTGTGTTTGATCGCTCTGTTTTTCGTCATCATCAATCTGGTCGTCGACCTGCTCTACTATGCAGTAGACCCGCGGCTGCGCTTCGATCGAACCGCAGCCGCGCATTGATTCTCACCCATGCTTGTCGCGCGCAACTTATCAGGGGCCACATCAATGGCTAATCCAGTCCAGCACATCCGCGGTTATCACGAATCGCTCACCGCGTTCCGGCGCGATCTGCATTCGCATCCCGAGCTTGCGTTCCAAGAGACACGTACCGCGGAGCAGGTGGCTGCACAGCTCACGTCGTGGGGCATCGAGATCCATCGCGGCCTCGCCAAAACCGGCGTGGTCGGTGTCATCCCCGGTCGCCGCTGCGGTACTCGCGCAGTTGGACTGCGTGCTGATATGGACTGTTTACCGATGCATGAAATCGCCGAGCGCCCGCACCAGTCGCGCAACCCAGGTCGCATGCACGCGTGCGGTCACGATGGCCACACAACCATGCTGCTCGGCGCTGCTCGTTATCTCGCCGAAACGCGGGCGTTCGATGGCACCGTGTACGTAATTTTCCAACCGGCCGAAGAGCACGGCGGCGGCGGTAACGTCATGCTGCAGGAAGGGCTGTTCGAGAAATTTCCTGCGAATGAGGTGTACGCCTTGCACAACTGGCCGGGGTTGCCCGCCGGCCAAATCGCCGTACGGGCCGGTCCGATTCTCGCCGCAACCGACGAGATTCGCATCGAAGTGCGTGGACAAGGCGGCCACGCAGCGATGCCGCACCTCAGCGTCGATCCCGTGGTCATCGCCGCGCACATCATCACGGCGTTGCAAACGATTGCCAGCCGCAACGTGAGTCCGCTGGATGCGGTCGTGGTGAGCGTGTGCTCGATGGAGACCAGCCAGCTCGGCGCATTCAACGTGATCCCGGACGCGGTCAAGCTGATCGGCACGGTGCGCACGTTCCGTAAAGAAACGCAGACCCTGGCCGAGCGTCGCATCGGCGAGATCGCCGGGTCGGTCGCGCAGGCGCTCGGCGGCAGCGCCGAGGCGACTTATATCCGCGGTTATCCGGCGACGGTGAACACCGCGCGCGAAGCCGACTTCGCAGCGCGTGTGGGCGAGACCATCTTCGGCGCGGCTAATGTCATCCGCGAATTCGATGCCACGATGGGCGGCGAAGATTTCTCCTACATGCTGCAGGCTCGCCCCGGCGCCTACGTGCTGCTCGGACAAGGGGGCGGTCCGACGAATTGCTATCTGCACAACCCGAGCTACGATTTCAACGACGACGTGATTCCGCTCGGCGCCGGCTATCTGGCTGCACTCGCTGAAGCAGCGCTACCCGTCGCGAGCTGATTGGAGACGACATGCAACGTACTTTATTTCGAACCGCCGGCACCTGGCTGATTCTCGCATGTGGAATCTTCGTCGCCGCGAACGCGATGGCAAAACCGTTCCGCTACGCCAATCAAGGCGACGTGCTGTCGATGGACCCCTACATGTTCAACGAATCGCTGCTGTTGAACTTCACCAGCAACATGTACGAGGCGCTGATCGGCCGCAGTAAAACGCTGGCGCCGCAGCCCGAGCTCGCGACGGATTGGAAGCAGACCTCGCCGACGGTGTGGCGCTTCAACCTGCGCAAAAACGTGAAGTTCCACGACGGCACCCCGTTCACTGCCGACGACGTGCTGTTCTCGCTCGAGCGCGCTCGAGGCGAAGGCTCCGACGTCAAGATGTACGTGGGCTCGATCAAGAACATCAAGAAGATCGACGACTACACAATCGACATCGTGACCAGCGAGCCGTTTCCGATCCTGCCGAGCATGGTGAGCACCTGGTACATCGTCTCCAAGGTCTGGTGCGAGAAGAACGGCGCGGCGCGACCCGTAGATGTGCGCAAAGGCACCGAGAATTTTGCCAGCGCGCACGCGAACGGCACCGGTCCGTTCATGTTGAAGTCGCGCGAACCGGGTGTGCGCACGGTGCTGATCCCCAATCCGG
>JBBRGM010000208.1:0-7849 GCA_038240725.1 Burkholderiales bacterium
GACAATGCGCTCGCCAGCCTTGAGGCCCGACTGCACGATCCACAGCTCGCCGACGCGCTCGCCCAGCGTCACGGGCCGCTGCTCCACCTTGTTGTCAGCGCCGATCACCGTTACGAACTGCTTACCGAGTAACTCGGTCACCGCGCGCTGGGGCACGAGCAGCGCGTCCTTCACTTCATCGTATACCAGGCGTACACGCACGTTCAGGCCCGGGCGCAGCAAAAACTGCGGATTCAAAAATTTCGCGCGCAATCCCAGCGTACCGGTCGTTGCACTGATCGCGCGGTCCGCGAAATCGAACGCGCCCGAATGCTCGTACAGCGTGCCGTCGGGAAGGATGAGCTGAAAAGGATTTGCGCGTGCTTGCTTGGCTGCCGCCTCGCGCGATCCACTGCCGCGAATGAATCGGATGTACTCGGCTTCCGGAATGCTGAAGGTCACGTACACCGGATCGAGCGTTGAAACGGTGGCCAGCACCGTTTGCCCGGTCGTCACGAGCGCGCCGATCTCGATCTGCTGCAGTCCGATCTGGCCGGTCACGGGTGAGCGCACTTTGGTGTTTTGCACATCCAGTCTGATGCGATTGGCGGCGGCACGGCGCTGGTCCACCGCGGCTTGCGCGGATTTCGCCGTCGCGACCGCCTGATCGTAGGTTGCACGCGGAATCGCGTTATCCGGCAGCAAGGGCTCGTAGCGCGCGACATCTTGGCGTGCCCGGCCGAGCTCAGCCTCGGAGTCGGCGACCGCGCCGAGCGCCTCTGCAAGATTGGCTTCGTAGGGCCGCGGATCGATGATGAACAGGAGTTGGTTCTCCTGCACGCGCTGTCCGGGCCGGAACAGAATGCTGTGCACGGTGCCCGTCACTTGCGGGCGCAACGCCACTTCGCGGAACGCGCTGACTTCGCCAACCAACTCGCCGACGACCGTGGCGTTTCGCTGGATGACCTGCATGGCGGTAACTTGTGCAGGCGGCGGCGCGGCAGGGCCGCTGGTCGATTTCGAGCAGCCTGACAGCAGTGCTATGGCGATGCAGGGAACCAGCGCGGAGCTCAACCACGCGTGTCCGGTCTCCGCCATCATCGTGTGGATGTGAGGCGCGCGCTTGGAGAAGAAGAGCCTCGCGCCCGCTCGCGAACAGGTGAAGCATGGGCGCGGCGGCGTGGGCGGCGACGAGCCGACGCAAAGCTTTCACGGGCGGCAGAGGAGTTCGACAAGCTAATCCCTCCTGATCGGTGAATCACGCAAGAACGACCGGTATGGTACTCGCTGGGTTACTGGCGCAGCTAGAGCAGGGCGGCGGCTCATTGCCGAGCGCATACATCAGTGCAGTGTGCTGTCCAACCATCGCCCATATACTGTGAGGGCCGCGTCGAGCATCTGTCCGGCGATTCTCCGCTGCACAGAGCTCGATGCTTTCTGAAACGGCGAGCACCGAGGTGCGAGCGCGGCTGGCTCAATACGATTGATTTCGAAGCAGAGGAATATGGGGTATGCCATTCGAATCGTTGCTGGTCGCAACCGACTTCTCCGATAACGCCCGGCAAGCCACGTACCGGGCGGCCGCTCTCGCCGCGGCGAATGGAGCTCAGCTCGAATTGTTGCACGTGATGAGCCGCTCGTCTTTGGACGCGCTGCGAGAGGTATTTCGCGAACACCCCGCCGCACAGGCCGCACTGATCGGCGACGTCGAATCCATGCTAAGCGAAGAGGCCGCAAACGTTGCGGCTCAGGCGGGCGTCAACACCAACTCGCGAGTCAGTATCGGCAACGTGCTGGACGACATTTTGGCAGCGACTGCGAACGCGGATATGCTGGTCGTTGGAGCGCATGGACTGAATCCGCTGCGCGACGCGCTCCTCGGAACGACGGCGGAGCGTTTGCTCAGAAAATGCAAGAGGCCCGTGCTCGTGGTCAAGCGGCCGCCGCGCGGCGCGTACGAAAACGTCCTGGTGCCGGTAGACTTCTCCGCTCATTCTGCGGCCGCGCTGAACTTGGCTGTGCGCGTTGCGCCAACCGCGAAGGTCATCGTAGCTCATGCCTTCGACGTTCCCTTCGAAGGACAGTTGCGGCTGGCAGAAGTGTCCATCGAACACATCGAGCATTACCGCGCCCAGGCAAGACAGCAAGCGTTGAGCAACATGCACGCGCTGACTCGAGATGTTCGCAGCAATGCTCAGCGGTTCATGGATGTTGTGGAGCAAGGCGATCCACGGCGCATCATTCTGGCGAAGGAGAAATTGCTCGGGGTGGATCTGATCGTAATCAGCAAACATGCGTCGGCAGTCGAGGATTTTTTTGTCGGTAGCGTCACCCGCCGCATTCTTTCGGATGCGAATTGCGACGTACTGGTCGATACGACGGGTGTGCGATAAGTTATCGCCCCGGCCGCCTCCGAGCGAGGCGACTCGCCGCGCTATGCACCTACCGATGGGGCTAGGCGGATCGAGCGCCAGCGTCCGCGAGCGTACAGGACGCTGGTTGCGCGCTCGATATTCTCGATCGCGTACCGTGTGCCCGCAGTCAACCGAAGAGGGACCAATGACACCAGCAGTCCGCTAGCGTCATGGCCCTGACTTTCCTGCTTGCGCTGCCCTTCATCGGCAGTGTAATCGCGGCCCTGCTGCCGACCAACGCGCGCAATGCCGAGTCCACCTGGGCGGGTGTGGTGGCGCTCATCTGCGTGGTCCAGGTTGCGCTGCTGTTTCCCTCCGTCAGCAACGGTGGCGTGATTCGCGAAGAAAGTCTCTGGCTGCCCAGTGTCGGACTCAATCTCGTGATTCGCATGGACGGGCTGGCATGGATGCTCGCCATGCTGGTGACCGGTATCGGCGCGCTGGTGGTGCTGTACGCGCGCTACTACATGTCGCCGGCCGATCCGGCGCCGCGCTTCTTCTCGCTTTTGCTGGCCTTCATGGGCGCGATGATGGGGCTGGTGTTATCGGGCAATCTGATCCAGCTCGTGTTCTTCTGGGAGCTCACCAGTCTTTTCTCGTTCCTGTTGATCGGCTACTGGCATCACCGCGCCGACGCGCGGCGCGGCGCGCGCATGGCACTCATCGTCACCGGCGCCGGCGGTTTGGGTCTGCTCGCGGGCGTGCTCCTGTTGGGACACATCGTGGGCAGCTACGACCTCGATGCCGTGCTCGCCTCGGGCGAGATCGTGCGCGCGCACCCGCTGTACCCGGTCATGCTCGTGCTCGTGCTGCTCGGCGCGTTCACCAAGAGTGCGCAGTTCCCTTTTCACTTCTGGCTGCCGCATGCGATGGCGGCGCCGACGCCGGTTTCCGCTTACCTGCATTCGGCGACGATGGTGAAGGCGGGTGTGTTTTTGCTGGCGCGGCTGTGGCCCGTGCTCGCAGGAACCGAGCAGTGGTTCTGGATCGTCGGGGGCACCGGGTTGTGCACCTTGCTGCTGGGTGCGTATACGGCAATGTTCCAAACCGATCTCAAACGCCTGCTCGCCTACTCGACGATCAGTCATCTCGGTTTGATAACTTTGCTGCTGGGGCTCAACAGCCCGCTGGCCGCTGTCGCCGCCGTCTTCCACATCATGAATCATGCGACCTTCAAGGCCTCGCTGTTCATGGCGGCAGGCAACATCGACCATGAAACCGGCACGCGCGATATCCGTCGTCTCAACGGGCTGTTCAAGGTGATGCCGATCACCGGCACCTTGGCCATGGTCGCCAGCGCAGCGATGGCCGGCGTGCCGCTGCTCAACGGGTTCTTGTCCAAAGAAATGTTCTTCGCCGAGACAATCTACATTTCATCGCTGCCGTGGGTGGAATTCGGTCTTCCAGTGGCCGCAACGCTCGCGGGAATTTTCGCAGTGGTCTATTCGCTGCGCTTCAGCTACGACATCTTCTTCGGTCCGCTGTCCACCGATCTGCCGCGTGAGCCGCATGAGCCGCCGATTTGGATGCGGATACCCGTCGATCTACTGGTACTGGCGTGCCTGGTGGTGGGCATCTTTCCGGAGATTTCCATCGGCCCGGCCCTCAGGACTGCCGCCCTGCCGGTGGTCGGCGGCGTGTTGCCGGAGTACAACCTCGCTGTCTGGCATGGCTTCAACGCGCCGATGATGATGAGCCTGGTGGCGATCGGCGGCGGCATTCTGGTTTATCTGTGGTTGCGCAACCCACTCGAGCGCGGCCGCATCAAGCGCCCGCCGTTGATCGGTCGTCTCGATGGCAAGCGTGTGTTCGAGCGCACGCTTGCCGGTGCCAACGGTGTGGCACGCTGGGCGCTGAGATTCTTCGGTACGAACCGGCTGCAGTCGCAATTGTTTCTACTGATCGGCGTCAGCGTTCTTGCGGCAACGCTCGCATCGTGGGGACGCGGCGTCAGTTGGGGGGAGCGGCCGCTGATTGCGGTCTCGCCGATATTCGCAACCCTGTGGCTGGTTGGAATGGCGGGCGCGATCGGTGCCGCATGGCAAGCGAAATATCACCGGCTCGCAGCGCTGACGATGATGGCGGTCGCCGGCCTCGCCACTTGCCTGACCTTCGTCTGGTTCTCCGCGCCCGATTTGGCGCTGACGCAGCTCGCGGTAGAAGTCGTTACCACCGTGTTATTTTTGCTCGGCCTGCGCTGGTTGCCTCAGCGCATTCCGGTCGCTGTGCCGATGACGAGACGAACGCTGTTGCGCCGTTCGCGCGACTTAGCGCTGGCCCTGTTCGCCGGCGCGGGCATGGCTACCCTGGCTTACGCCATGCTCACGCGGCCTTTTGCGCAAAGCATCTCGCCTTACTTTCTAACTCGGACCTTGGCCGAGGGCGGCGGCACGAATGTAGTCAACGTGCTGCTGGTCGACTTTCGCAGCTTCGATACGCTGGGCGAGATCACCGTGTTGGCTGCCGTGGCGTTGACCGTGTACGCGCTGCTCCGACGGTTTCGACCGCCACGCGAGAGCCTTCAATTTCCGCAGCAGCAGCGCGTGCTGCCACCCGAGCTCGTTACCGATCTGATCAACCCGCGGACTGCGCCGGATACAGCGCTCGGCTTCATGCTCGTCCCCGCCGTACTGGCGCGGCTGCTGCTGCCGGTCGCCATCGTAGTTGCAATCTATCTGTTCATGCGCGGCCACAACGAATCGGGCGGCGGCTTCGTGGCTGGCCTGGTCGCTTCGGTCGCCTTGATCCTGCAGTACATCGTTGCCGGCACGCAATGGGTGGAGGCGCATATGGAATTGCGCCGCTCCCGCTGGATTGCCATCGGTCTTCTACTCGCAGTTGTAACAGGATTGGGCGCCCTCGCCTTCGGCTACCCGTTCTTGACGACGCACACCGCGCACCTGCAGCTACCGCTGATCGGCGAGCTGCATGTGCCCAGCGCGCTGTTCTTCGATATCGGCGTGTTCTCGGTCGTGGTCGGCGCCACTCTGCTGATCCTGACCGCACTCGCGCACCAATCGGTCCGCAGCCACCGCGAGTCGGCTCATTCGGGAGTGCCGTGATGGAAGTCGTCGTCGCCGCGGCGATCGGCGTGCTGACCGCTGCGGGGGTCTGGCTGCTGTTGCGGCCGCGTACTTTTCAAGTGATAGCCGGCCTGTCTGTGCTTTCGTACGCGGTCAATCTGTTCATCTTCAGCATGGGACGCTTGTCGATCGACAAAGAACCAGTGCTCGAGGCCGGCGTACCGCAGGACCTTATGCACTACACCGACCCCCTGCCGCAGGCCCTGGTGCTGACCGCAATCGTGATCAGCTTCGCCATGACCGGGCTGTTCCTCGTGATGCTGCTTGCATCGCGCGGACTGACCGTTACCGACCATGTCGACGGCGACAAGGGCGACGTATGATCGCCTGGTTGCCGCATTTGATAGTTGCGCCCATTTTGCTGCCCTTGCTGACCGCCATCGTGATGCTGCTGCTGGGCGACCGGCGCCGCTGGAAGGCGGCGATCAACTTGGGATCCAGTGCGCTCGGCCTGGTGCTGGCGATAGCCTTGCTCGGTTCGGTTCACTCGCACGGTGTGCCCGCGGTGATCGGCGTCTACCTGCCGTCGAACTGGGATGTGCCGTACGGCATCGTATTGGCACTCGACCGCCTGTCCGCGCTGATGCTCGTGCTGAGCGCTATCGTCGGTCTGTGCTCGGTGCTGTTCTCGCTCGCGCGCTGGGATCGCGCCGGGGTGCATTTTCACCCGCTGCTGCAGATCCAACTGATGGGTCTCAACGGCGCCTTTCTTACCGGTGATCTGTTCAATCTGTTCGTATTCTTCGAGGTGCTGCTGGCCGCGTCCTACGGGTTGCTGCTGCATGGCTCGGGACGCGCACGCGTTCAATCGGGGTTGCACTACATCGCCGTCAATTTAGTAGCGTCCTCGCTCTTTCTCGTAGGCGCGGCGCTGATTTACGGCGTCACCGGGACTCTCAACATGGCAGACCTCGCGCGCAAGATCCCGCAAGTCGCTCAAGCCGATCGCGGGCTGCTGCATGCGGGTGCGGCCATTCTTGCGATCGCCTTTCTGACCAAAGCGGCAATGTGGCCGCTCAACTTCTGGCTGGTGCCGGCGTACACGGCTGCGAGCGCACCTGTCGCCGCGTTGTTCGCGATCATGACCAAGGTCGGCGTGTATACGGTGTTGCGCCTGTGGCCGCTGCTCTTCTCAGCGCAGGCCGGCGCGTCCGCGCTGTTCGGCGCCGATGTGTTGATCTACGGCGGACTCGCGACTCTTCTGTTCGGCACTATGGGTTTGTTGGCTTCGCAGCATTTAGGCCGGCTGGCGGGCTTCAGCACGATCGTGTCGGCGGGCACTCTGCTGGCCGCCGTGGGCTTCGGGCAGGCGCCGCTCACTGCGGGCGCCCTGTTCTATTTGCTGAGCTCGACGTTGGCCATCAGTGCTTTGTTTCTGCTGGTCGAGCTCATCGAACGGTCGCGGCAAGCACCGTCTGTGCTGCTGGCGGACGAAGCCGATGAGTTGCCGTTCCCGCCCGACCCGCTGCAGCCCGCGCACGACGTCAACCTCGACGATGAACAGCGCGTGGTAATCGGCAAGGCCATCCCCGCGTCGCTGGCCTTCCTCGGGCTGAGCTTTATCGCTTGTGCATTGTTGATCGCGGGTCTGCCGCCTTTGTCAGGCTTCCTGGCGAAGTTCACCATGCTCTCGGCATTGCTCAATCCACTCGGCTTAGGCAGCCCCGGCGCAGCGGCGGGGATGAGCGGCGCCGGCTGGTCGCTGCTGGTGCTGATCATCGGCTCGGGCCTGCTGTCGATGATCGCGCTGTCGCGCGCAGGCATGCGCTACTTCTGGGCGCCGCAAGACCGTCTCGAGCCGCGCCTGCGGATCGTCGAATGCGCGCCGATCGTCGCGCTGCTGATCGCATGCGTCTGGCTTACGGTGCGAGCCGATCCGGTCATGCGCTATGCGCAGGCCGCGGCGGAAAGCTTGCAGCAGCCCTCGCAATACATCGACGCAGTCCTGTCCGCCAGGCCGGTGCCGAATCCTCCTGCACTCACGACAATCGGCGAGGGGAGTCGTTAAGTGATGCAGCGCTGGCTGCCCTCACCGCTGCTATCCGCCGGCTTGTTCGCACTGTGGCTGGTGCTCAATCAATCTGTGAGCGCCGGCCACCTGCTGCTGGCCGGCGTGCTGAGTCTTTTGGTGCCGCCGCTCACGGCCCCGCTGCGCCCGGTGCGGGCGCGCATCCGCCGTCCAGCCGTGCTCGCGCGTCTCATTCTTGCGGTGGGGCTCGATGTGATCAAATCGAGCGTCGCGGTTGCGTGGGGAATTCTGCGTTCAGGCCGACGGCCGCCTAACGGCGCATTTATAAAGATACCGCTCGAACTACGCGATCCCAGCGCACTCGCCGCGCTGGCAATCATTACGACCGTAGTCCCCGGAACCGT
>JBBRGM010000209.1:0-7822 GCA_038240725.1 Burkholderiales bacterium
GCTCTATCTCGCCGGCAATTTGCTGGTGACGATGCTGTTCAACGTGCCGAAGAACAACGCGTTGGCGGCAATCGCAGCGTCGGAGCCGAGCAGCAGCGAGGTCTGGGCGCGCTATGTTCCGAGCTGGACAGCGTGGAATCACGTTCGCTCGGCGAGCGCGCTTGCCGCAGCGGCGGCGTTTACCATCGCGCTTACTTGCTGAACTGGTGCAACCACGCTGTTGCAACCCACGCTGTTGCAAGCCACGATATTGCAACCTGGTGGTTCCGCTGCAATCCGAGCCGGCTACCGCTGCGAATTTTTCAGGAGCACGAATGCACGTCCGCAGGCACAGTGGCTGGTTAACGTCGTCATCGTCGGCGCGCCGTTACTGCTCGCTTTCGTCGAATGGTTTCACCCGCATCCGCACGTGCTTTTGCAACTCGATGTACGCACATGGCTCGCGGTTCATTACCTGCAGATTCCGCTGTTTCCGCTCACCGCGCTGGCGATTGCGCTGCTCGTACACGGTCTCGCCGATATAGCCGCGGCAGTGTGCCGCGTGGCAATGTTCGTGTTCGCGGTAAGCTTTGTAGCGTTCGACACCGCGGCGGGCGTTGTGACAGGCATCCTCGTGCAGGCCGCGCAGAATTCCGGCAATCCCGATGCATGGCGTCCGGCAATCGATGCCATCTGGAATCATCCGATCATGGGCGGCTCGCCGCCGCACGCGCCGGTGCTCGCGATAATCGGCGGCGTTGCGTTGTCGGTCGGGACCGTCGCCGCTGCCATATCGTTGCGGCTCGCCGGCCGATCGTTGCCGCCAGTGTTGCTGCTTGCGATCTCCGGCTTCGGCATCGCAGTATTCAAGACCCACGCGTGGCCGGGCGGACC
Organism: Burkholderiales bacterium; assembly: GCA_038240725.1. GTDB lineage: Bacteria > Pseudomonadota > Gammaproteobacteria > Burkholderiales > SHXO01 > SHXO01. The sequence continues at coordinate 874 of JBBRGM010000209.1, forward strand.
GGTAACGTTCGGCTGTGTCGCTATTGCGGCAGCCTGGCTGCTGTGGGAACGCCAGCCGGCGAAACCATGCAATGGCGCGGCTTAGCGCCGCAGACTACGATCGCTCAAGGCGCGAGCACAGATACGCAAACGTCGCGAAGACAGAACTATCGAGGCATCGCTCATGTGCAGAAACATCAAGATCCTGTTCAACTTCGAACCGCCGGTGACCAAAGACGAGATCCACGCGGCATCGCTGCAGTTCGTGCGCAAGGTGAGCGGCTTCAACAAGCCGTCGAAAGCGAATGAAGAAGCGTTTCTGAAAGCGGTCGACGAGATCGCCGCGGTCTCGCGCAAGTTGCTAGGCTTGCTGGAAACCGACGCGCCGCCGAAGAATCGAGAAGAAGAAGCGGCGAAGGCTCATGCACGCGCGTTGGAACGATTCCCGAAGTGACCCGCTGTAACCGAAGCCTCGTGTTTCAGCCATAGCGTGATACATGACCGGCGACGCCGCCTATCGAATCTTCGCCGACGTCGTTCTGGTGACGCACGTCGCCTTCGTCGTGTTCGTGGTGCTGGGTCTGGCACTCGTGATCTGCGGCGGCATCCTGCACTGGCAGTGGATTCGCAATCCGTGGTTCCGACTGCTGCATCTCGTCGCTATCGGGGTGGTTATCCTGCAGGCATGGCTCGGCGTAATGTGCCCACTGACGACGTTGGAAATGGCGCTCAGGGCGCAGGCTAGAGAGACGGCGTATCAAGGCGACTTCATCGCATACTGGCTGCAAAGGCTGCTGTACTACGACGGACCGCCGTGGGCGTTCACCTTGTGCTACTCGCTGTTCGGTATCCTGGTCGTCTGCAGTTGGCTGTGGTTTCGACCGCTGCCGTTTCGACGCGGCGACTTGCACGCGAGCAGAACGTCGTAATGCTGCTATCGTCCGGTATAACGCAATCGTGCGACGCTGAGTAATTTCCATGCCGAAGAAAAACCCGCCCGAAGTCCTCATCGTAGACGGCCGCGAGGTTGCCATTTCGAGTCCCGATAAAGTCTTATTCCCCGACGCCGGCTACACGAAACTGGATCTCGCGAAATATTTCCTGGCCGTGTCCGACGGCGCGTTGCGCGGAGCCGGGGGACGTCCCAACGTTCTCGTGCGTTACCCGAACGGCATCAAGGATGAATTCTTCTACCAGAAGCGCGCGCCGGAGTCGCGGCCGGACTGGATCGAAGTGGCTTCGCTGCAATTTCCATCCGGCCGCACCGCGGAAGAGATCGTGCCGCGCGACGCCGCGGCGCTCGCCTGGATGGCCAATCTCGCCTGCATCGAATTGCATCCGCACCCGGTTCGCGCAGAGGACCTCGATCATCCCGACGAGCTGCGCGTAGATCTCGATCCCGTGCCGGGTGTGACGTGGGCGCAAGTGCGCGAGGTTGCCGGTGTCGTGCAGGCGACGCTGCATGACCTCGGATTGATTGGCTGGCCGAAGACGTCCGGCTCGCGCGGTATTCATATCTTGATCCGCATCGAACAGCGCTGGACGTTCGACGAAGTACGACGTGCCGCGTTGGCGCTGGCGCGCGAAATCGAGCAGCGCGCGCCCGGCATCGCAACCAGCAAGTGGTGGAAAGAAGAACGCCACGGCGTCTTCATCGACTACAACCAGAACGCGAAGGATCGCACCGTTGCCGCCGCTTACTCGGTGCGCCCGACGCCTGAAGCACGCGTATCGGCGCCGCTGACGTGGGACGAAGTGCCTGATTGCGACCCGACCGATTTCACGCTCGCGACGATGCCCGCGCGCTTCGCGAAAATCGGTGACCGGCACGATGGCATCGACGCCAAGGCCTACTCACTGGAAACGCTGCTCGAGTTGTCGGAGCGCCATGAGCGCGAAGGTCAAGGCGACGCGCCGTGGCCGCCGCAGTACAAGAAGCAACCGGGCGAGCCGCCGCGCGTTCAGCCTTCGCGTCGACGCGTGCCGAAACATCCGCTGATCGAAATCGCGCGCGCACAGAAGAAAGACGATGCGCTCGCAGGATTGGCCCGCTGGAAAGCGAAGCATCCCGAGGTGGCTGCGCATTTGCAACCGGCGGATGAGCTGGTGGATTCGATGCGCGGGCGCTCATCGACGTGGACGCGCATCCGCGTCAATCTCCAGCATGTGCCGGATGATCTGCGGCCTGCGCAGGAAGCGCTGGACCCGGATGACGCGCCCGATCTCGGCGATTCGGAAAGTGGCGACGCCGACGCTAGCGACCAGCCGCGCCAAAAACCTTCTCGAGCTCGTAGGCCGTCGTAACTTCGAGCTGATCGTAGCGGCAATCGCGCGCCGGCTTGTCCGGCCGCCAGCGCAAAAAGATCGCGGCGTGACGAAAGCGATTGCCCTGCAAGTGGTCGTACTTGACCTCGCAGACGCGCTCGATGCGCAGCGGCTCCCACGATAAATCTTTGCCCGAGCTCCAGCGGCTTTGCGCGCCGGGCATGCGATTCGCCTCGCTCGCTTCCGCATCCGCCCATTCGCGCCACGGGTGATTCTCGAAGGCATTTTTGCGCAGCGGCTCCAGCTCAATCGCAAGCGCTTTGCGCGTCGCCATCGTAAACGACGACGTGACGCCGACGTGCTGCAGCACGCCGCGGTCGTCGTACAGACCGAGCAGCAACGATCCCACCGTATCCTTCCCGCTCTTGTGCCAACGAAATCCGGCGACCACGCATTCGGCAGTGCGCGAATGCTTCACTTTTATCATCGTGCGCTTGCCGGGTTGATACGTGCCGACCGCGGGCTTCGCCACGATGCCGTCGAGGCCGGCGCCCTCGAAGCGCGCCAACCATTCCGAGGCGACGTCGCGGTCGCGTGTCATCGGCGTCAGATAGATCGGCGGACCGCTGTTCGCGAGCAAGCGCTCGAGCAGTTCGCGCCGTTCGCTTTGCGGCAAAGTCATCACGTCGCGGCCGCCGACCGCCAGCAGATCGAATGCGACGAACGATGCCGGAATTTCTTTCGACAGCTTGGCGATGCGCGAAGCCGCGGGATGCAGACGGAGCTGGAGCGTATCGAAGTCGAGACCGTTCGCAGACGCGATCACGATCTCGCCGTCGAGCACGCAACCGCTCGGCAGCTTGTCGAGCAGCAGCTCGTGCAGCTCGGGGAAATAGCGATCGAGCGGCCGCATATCGCGGCTCTGGATGTAGACATCGTTGTCGCCGCGAAATACGATCGCGCGAAAGCCGTCCCACTTCGGCTCGAACAGCAAACCGTCGGCGGGCGGCAGCGCTTCGGCGAGCTTTGCGAGCATCGGCTCGATCGGCGGTGCGATCGCAAACGTGCCGCTTGGAAATTCCGGCGTGGCGCTCGCGGTTTCGGACTTCGGTTTACGAGTGGCCATGAGATTTTTCGTTTTATCGCGTTATCGGCGCGCAGCACCGTTTCCTACTGAGGGTTTAGCTGCGCGCGTCGAAAAATTTCCCGGCCTGCCGGCGTGGAATAGCGTGACCTCGTCCGGATCGAACGTTGCAAACGCTTCCTCCACGAAATCTAAAAACGCTGCGACCTTCGGCGGCATGCGTGCGGTTTTGCGGTACATAGCAAAAATCGGAAAGCCCGGCGGGCACGTCCAATCGGCAAGCACTCTGCGAAGTTGTCCCGATGCGGCGAGATTCGGATCGAAGCATCCCAAGCGCATCAAGCCGGCACCTGCCAGGACCGCGGCCATTAGTCCCTCGCGGTCGTACGTTACAACTCGAGGCGTCACGCGAATTACCTTACGCTCGGCGCCGCGATTGAACTCCCACTCATCCAGGGGTCGGCTCATTCCCGCGGTCTTGATGACCAGGCAAGAATGCTGCAAAAGGTCATCGGGCGTCTTCGGAATTCCTGCGAGCTTCAGATATTGCGGCGACGCGTAGACCGCGTGGCGAATCTGTCCAAGCTTGCGCGCGATGAGATTGGACGTCGGCGGTTCGCTGATGCGAATCAAAACGTCTACACCTTCGGCGTGCATCTCTTTGGGTAACGACTGGATATGAAAATCGAGCCGTAGCTGCGGATGGCGCCGCAGGAACGCGGGTAGAAACGGCATGATCACGTTTCGGCTGATCGGCGTGCCGAGGCCGACTCGCAACGTTCCCGTCAAACGCCCGCTGGTCTTGCGGATGCCGCTTTCGAGCTCTGCCAATTGCCGCAACAGTTCGTGGCCCTTTTCGTACAGCCCTTCGCCTTCTTCGGTGAGTCGAAGCTGGCGCGTGGTGCGGTGGAAAACCGGCAAGCCGAATCCTTTCTCCAGATCGGCGATCGCGTGACTGACGGCAGAAGGTGTGAGATCTAACGACCGCGCTGCTTTGGCGAAGCTGCCGGCCTCCGCAGCGCGCACGAACAATTCGATCCGGCGCATTCGATCCATGCGACCCTCCTGAAGTGAGCTGCCAGTCTCGATCATTCGTGAATAGAATTCAACAGTGAAGTGCGCTGGTGCCTGTCGACATGCGATGCCGCGCTACCTAGACTGAATTTTCAGGGAGGAACGATCATGGCATTCGCGATTGCACGGCAATCTCTCGTCGCTCTACTCGCATTCGCGCTGACAGGCAGTTGTCTCGCGGACAATTACCCCTCGCGGCTGATCAAGCTCGTCGCGCCGTCGGCGCCCGGCGGTCCGCCTGACGTTCGCGCGCGATGGCTCGCGGAGAAATTGGGACGGGCACTTGGTCAGACCATCGTCATCGACAACAAGCCGGGCGCTGCAGGTGCGATTGCGACGCTAGCGGTTGCACGCAGTCCGGCCGACGGCTATACGTTGCTGATGGTGCATCAAGGAACGATGGCGCTCAATCCGCATCTGTACCCGAATCTGCCCTATGACCCAATCAGGGACTTGGCGCCCATTACGCGATTAGTTGTAAGCCCGCTGATGATTTCAGTTCATCCGGATGTGCGTGCAACCTCGATAGCGGACCTGCTTCGCCTCGCGCGAGATAAACCGGGACAACTCAACTTCGGATCGCCCGGAGTCGGAACGCCGCCGCACATGGCCGGCGAGTTGTTTGGCCGGATGGCGCATATCGATGTTCTGCATATTCCATACAAGAGCGCACCCGCTGCGCTGACCGACTTGATCGGCGGCAGGCTGACCTATACGTTCGACGCTGTGACTACGCAACTGCCGCAGGTGCGCGCGGGCCGCATTCGGGCATTGGCCGTGACAAGCGGTAAGCGCCTGGCTTCGCTGCCTGATATTCCAACGGTGGCCGAGTCGGGCCTGCCCGGATACGAATACTGGTCGTGGATGGGTGTTTGCGCACCGGCTGGAACGCCGAAAGAAATCGTCGCGCGACTGAACGCCGAAATCGGCAAAATTCTGAAGACGCAGGAAGCACGCGACTGGTTCGCGGAGCAAGGCGGCGAGCCGATCATCGAGAGCCCTGAGGAATTCGCCGCCTACATCAAGACCGATTACGCGCGATGGGGCAAGCTCATTCGGGAAGCCGGAATCAAAGCCGAGTGAGCTGATCCATCGCGGTCATGAACCTTGAATCGACGCTGGAGGGAATAGCCGATGACGACGAGTGACGCACAACTCGAAAACTCTCCCGACTGGGGACGCTACGTGCTGGACAATGCCGCGCCGCAAACGGCGGCGAGATTTTCGGCGCTCGCAGAACTGTACGACGCGAACACCGTTAGTCATCTCACCCGCATCGGCGTGCAACGTGGATGGCGATGCTGGGAAGTCGGAGCCGGTCCCGGAACGATTGCGCGATGGCTCGCCGAGCGCGTGGGGCCGACCGGCTCGGTGCTGGCGACGGACATTGACATCCGCTTTGTCGGCGAGATCGCACGCGCCAATCTCGACGTGCAGCGGCACGACGTGGTTTCCGATCCAGTACCGGCCGCGGAGTTCGATCTGGTCCATGCGAGATTGCTGCTACTGCATTTGCCGCAACGGGAAGCGGCGCTGGACCGGATGGTCGCGGCTTTGAAGCCCGGCGGCTGGCTGATTGTCGAGGAATTCGATTCCGTCTCGCTGAACGCCACTGCGAATCGCTACCCGGGAGAGACGCCGCTCATGTCGATGCTCGCGTTTCGCAACGTCATGCTCGATCGAGGCGCCGATCCGGGCTTCGGAAGAGCGCTTGCCGCCCGGTTGCGCAGCCGTGGGCTCGACAGCATTTCAGCGGAAGGCACACTGTCGATGTCGATGGGCCGTTCACGCTACACAGAACTGATGAAAGCCAACTTCGTACAGCTGCGAGAAGCGATCCTGGCGACCGGGTTGGTCACTGAGGGTCAGTTTGAGTCAGACCTCGCGCGACTGGACGCAGACGACTTCATGATGCCGTCCCCGATCATGTGGACCGTGACGGCGCGCCGACCGGTGTGAAGCACGAACGCCGCGCTCATCCACGCGGCGTTCTGTTTGCTCAATCTCGCAAGCTTAGAGATTACGACGCGTAACTGCGCCGACTGCAATCAACCCGATTGCGAGCATTGCGTAAGTACCAGGCTCCGGCACCACATTGCTCACATAGGTCGCCGACAAACCGTTCGCGTAGCCTTCCGTTACAACACCTACGCGGATGTCACCGTTTTGAATCGCATGCAGGAAGCTCAGGTAGTCAGGATGAACGGCGCCGGCGTTAATGAGCTCCATTACGTCGCCCTGCGCATTCAGACCGTTTGCCACACCGCCGTTGCCGCCGTTGCCTGCGCCCACCGATCGCGCCGTCCAGTCGGCGTTGAACGTAACGCCCGGACCGGTCAGCAACGTATCCGCAATCAAGCCGCCGGGACCATGAAACGAAAACTGAAACTCGGTTCCGGTGCCGGTGCCCCTCACCGGATCGGTCCCGGCAATGCCATGCAGAAACGTCAGATCGGAAATACCATCGAACGAGATCTGCGTGATCGAGGACTGCGATCCGCCGGGGTTGCCGACGTTATTGAAAAATTTGAAGTAAACAACGGGATC
>JBBRGM010000210.1:0-7816 GCA_038240725.1 Burkholderiales bacterium
TTTTATGCGATTTTCGATGCTCTGAAACGGCCGGGTTCCTTCGAGCGTCTCATCCAGCGCGGTGTCTAACCCATCGAGATCGTCGGCATGCACGAGAGCGCGCAGGTCGTCGATGGTAATGACCGCCTGCGTCGCGGCCGAACCCAGGATGTGACCCCACTGCTCGCTGACGTAGATCTCGCCGGTCGGCACATCCCAATCCAGCAGCGCGCTGCCCGAGCCTTCGAGCGCGAGCTCCAGGCGCTCGCGGCTGCGCCGCAGCGTTTCTTCGGCGAGCCGCTCGGTGGTTACGTCCTCGACCACTTTTACATAGCCGAGCAAGGTGCCGGTGTCGACGATCGGAGCCGCGTGCAGACGGCTCCAGATTTCGCTGCCGTCGCTGTGGCGATAACGATGCTCGGAACCGAACTGCTGATGATCGCGAGCGGCCGCATTCCACAACTGCAGCACGCGGTCGCGGTCTTCCGGATGCAGAGTGCTGCGCCAGCCGATGCCCATCGTCTGGTTCGGCGTCAGGCCGGCGATTTTCTGGTAGTTCGCATTGCTGAAAATGCAATTGCCGCGCGCGTCGACGACGAACAATCCCAGCGGCGAGGCTTCGCTGATCGCACGCAGACGCGCTTCGCTCTCGCGCAGTGCGCGCATGCCTTTGCGCCGGTGCGTGACATCGACGATGGTGCCGGTGATGCCGTCTATGGTGCCGCGCGCATCGAGCGTCGGGTAGGCAAAAATTTCCACCCAGCAGGGCAGGCCGTCGGTGCGCAGCAGCCGCGCCGGATGCCGCGATGAATAGATCTCGCCGCGAAGCAATGCTTGAAATGCTTCGAGATGCCGGCCGCGATCGTCGGGGTGTACGAAGTCGGCTACCGGACGCGACAACGAGTCGTGCGTGGAATGGCCGGTAACCGCACTCCAGGTCGAGTCGAGATAGACCCAGTTGCCGAATAGGTCGGCCGAGTAGGCGACTTCGAGCTCGCCGCCGTGTTCGTCGACGTGCGGGACCTGTGGAACGGGGAGGGCGCCGGAATCGCCTGCGCTCATGCGCGTGCGCCGAAAATGGAGCCGCCGATAGACTGCATCCTGCCGATCAAAACCGCAAACGCAGCCCCAGGCGGAGCTCGGGTTTAAGACCGTCGATACGGTCTTCCAGAAGCGCGTTGTAGTTGATCGCCCACGAGCGGCCGAACCAGTGCTCGCCGATCACGCCGACGTTGTTGCTGTCGACCGGCGTTAGGGTATTCAACCCGAACGTGGAATCGAACGAGCGGCCGGTCGTATAGGACAAGCCGAACGAGCTCTGATCGGAGTAGAAGTAGTCGAGCCGCAGACGATGGCTGGTAGCCGTAGAGCCGCCCTCTGTGCGGCCCGAAGCCATGGTGTATGCGCCGCGGTAGTGATCCCAGAAGCGCTCGAGTGTCACCATGCCGAGGTCTGCACCGAGGGTGGCGGACCGGCCACCGACAGGCACCGCTGTCAGGCCCAGGCCGCCGATGGCCTTGTTGCTCGCATCGACCGGCGCCATGCCGAGCTCGCTGTGCCGAACGCCCGCTTGCATGCCCCAGCCGCTGCCGAAGCGCGTGCTCAATTGTCCCAGCACCGACCACTCCGACATGCCGAGAGCGCCGGAAGCAACGCTGGTTTCGACCAGGGACGATAGGCTTTGCGAAAGCGGGTGCCAGTAGCCACCGGTTGCTTCAGGTGCATTGATACCGAGCGGGTCACCGGGTGCCATGCGGGAATACGGAGTGCCGGTATCGCCCGGCCGCGCGCCATTTTCGAGATCGAAGCGGCGAGCATCGGCCAGCGCGCTGTCCGGTCGTAGTGTTTCGAAGCGAGTGTCGGTGGGTGTGGCGCGTCGCCCGGCGCCGTTGGGGCTTTGCGCCTGCGCGCACATTGCGCAGAACAGGATCGAGGCGGCCAACCCAATCGGGGTCCAGCGTTTCATATAAGCCTCCATAACCGGCGCGAACTTAAAGCATGTGCCGGCATGCATGCGTGAATCGCGCAAGTTGTTGGCTCATATTAGCGCGATTCCGGCGAATTCCACCAGCGCCTCGCGCGCGCTGCGCAACCGGCAGCGACGCTTGCACCAAAAACCGGCCCGCGCGTGGATTCGTGCACTATTAGCAAGCGCGGAATCGCGCGCCATAAGCTCAACTGGCTGAACCATAATTGAAAAATGCGTGGCATGCGGGTTGCTGTCAGTCGCAACGCACGCACACCCAATTACAACCGCGAGGATGCGCCCCCCGGCGCGCGCACGTGAACATCAGCCACCTCATCCGGCGCACGACCAGCCACATCGATGACAACGGCGAGCTCAGCGAAGGCGAGGCGCATGAGCTGTGCTCGGCTATTCTCGACGGTGGCATTCCCGATCTCGAGCTCGGCGCGCTACTGACGGCGATCGGCCTCAACGAAAAATCGCCGGCCGAGCTGCTCGGCTATTACCGCGCCGTGGCGCAACGGCTCAATACGCTGCGCGCCCCGGTGGCACGACCGCGCCCAATGGTCATCCCAACTTACGGCGGCACGCGTATCGAGCACAATCTGCTGCCGTTGCTCGGTCTGCTGTTGCGCCGGCTCGGCGTTCCGGTTTTGTTCCATGGCACCCTGGAAGCCAACGGTCGCGTCACCTGCGCCTATATTCTGCGCGAGCTCGGTATTCTGCCCAGTGCGACGATTGCGCAAGCGCAGGCCGCCCTCGACGAAGATCTGATGGCGTTCGTGCCGATCGCCGCACTGTCGCCGGCGCTCGCGACCTTGCTCGGTCTGCGCCATCGCCTAGGCATCGAGAACATCGGCCACTCTGTGGTGCAACTCATCGACCCATTCGAAGAGCAGGCGGTGCGGCTGGCCAGCGCCGATACCGATGCCGGCCTCGATAAGCTGGCCAGCGTCCTCAGCGCATCGGGCTTGAGCGACCTGCTCCTCAACGGCACTGAAGGCGAGCCGTTCGCCGACCCGCGGCAACGCCCGCAGATCGAATGGGTGAGTCCGAGCGAGCGCACGGTTTTGTTCGCGGCCGAACCGAATCCGATGAAAGCGCCGACTGGATTGCCATCCAGCAACGACGCACATGCCACCGCTGGATGGATCCGACAGGCGCTCGCAGGCACGACGCCGATACCGCATCCGCTGGTCAACGAGCTCGCTTGCTGTCTGTATGCGACCGGCTACACCGATGACATGAATCAAGCCAAGGCAATCGCTGCGGTAGAGACCGGCAGCCTCGGATCTGTGGGCCGACGCGAATCGCATCGCGCGATGCTCACTGACCGGCTCGCATAACTGAATCGAGTATTTGCAGCGTGAATATGAACGATCAACCGAATAAGACCGCGGCCTCGCACGCCTTGCCCGGTCTCAGTATCGAGCTCGGCAGCGCAAGCACCGGCGCACCGGGAAAGCCGAACGAAGATTTTCATGCAATCCTGCTGCCGCGCGATGGCGAGGCGACCAAGCGCGGCATGATCGTCGCGCTTGCCGATGGCATCAGCGGTTCCGGTTCTGCACGCGCCGCCGCGGAAACTACCGTGCGTGTCGTATTGCACGATTATTACGCTACACCCGGCGACTGGAGCGTTAGTCAGCGACTCGATCGCCTGCTGTGTTCCGCCAACGATTGGCAATGGGCGCAGAATGCGCGCCGGCCGGATCAGGACAGTATCGTCACCGCGGTCAGTGTGATGGTGTTGCGTGAAAAGAGCTATTACCTCGCGCACGTAGGCGATATTCGCGTCTACCGTCTGCGCGAAGATGCATTCGTGCAACTCACCCAGGATCACACCTGGCAACGGCGTGACATGCGCCACGTGCTCCGACGCGCGATCGGACTGGACAGTCATCTCGTCGTCGATTTCGCCAACGGCACACTCGAGCCGGACGATTGCTTCATGCTGGTGACCGACGGCGTCTGGGAAGTGCTGGGCGATCATCGGATGGCGGAGATCCTGCGCGAGCTGAGCGATCCGCAGGCGGCAGCCGACGCTCTGGTCGCCACCGCGCTGGAGCATCAAGCGGCTTATATGGGCCGCAACGATGCGACCGCGATGGTGATTCGGCTCACTAAAGAGCCTCCCAAAGGATAGTCGGCATTTCCGTACAGAATACGCAGCGCCCCCTTGGCTGTGCGCCGATGTGTTCTCCGGGCTGTGCGCCGACGTTCTTGTTCGCGCTTTGGCGCACCTTCCTGAGATGCGGCCACGAACCGATTGCAGCTTTCTCAGTCGAACTCGGTCCGAGCCTCGTGTATATCGTCAGTGCGCCTGTTCCCGCGATCTGCGCTGGCAAAAAACGCCAGCGCATTCGGATGAAGCGCCGGCGCCTGGGCCAAAATTATAGGCAGCGCCGCGATGACGTATCATCGCAATTAAGCGTTTCGGCCCACGCTTCGATAAACCTTTCGTCTCGAACACTCAACGGAGACCACCATGGCACACGAACTTCCGCCTCTGCCCTATCCGCTCGACGCACTGCAGCCGCACATATCGAAAGAGACGTTGGAGTATCACTACGGCAAGCATCATGCTGCGTATGTGACCAATCTCAACAATTTGATCAAGGGCACCGAATTCGAGAACCTCGGACTCGAGGAAATTATCAAGAAAGCGTCCGGCGGCATTTTCAATAATGCCGCGCAGGTGTGGAACCATACGTTTTACTGGTCCTGTCTCTCGCCGAAAGGCGGCGGCCAGGCGAGCGGTGCCGCAGGCGATGCGATCACTAAAAAATGGGGATCGTTCGATGCGTTCAAAGAAGCATTCACCAAATCCGCAGTTGGAAATTTCGGTTCCGGCTGGACCTGGCTGGTGAAAAAAGGCGACGGCTCGGTCGACATCGTTAATACCGGCAATGCCGCGACGCCGCTCACTACTGCAGACAAACCGCTGCTGACGTGCGATGTCTGGGAGCATGCGTACTACATCGACTACCGTAATAAGCGTCCCGATTACGTCGGCGCTTACTGGAATCTGGTGAACTGGGATTTCGTCAGCAAAAATCTCGGCTGATAGCCCAGTCCTGCTTGATAGCCCAGGCCTGCTTGATAGCACAGGCCAGCCGATGTGTCGCCGGCCACTCGAGCGTTGCACGTAGCGCCGATGCATCGGCGTTCTTGCGATGAACGAAGGGGCTGTTCTTCTGAATGGCCCCTTTTTCTTTGGCGTGGCCGATCGGTGTGTGTTGCACTGTCGATCAGCCCGCGCTATTGCGATGGCGGCAAAGCTTTCAGTCCCTCGACGCGATCGCCTTTTTTGATCGCGTGTTTTTTGAACCAGCCGGCATTCACTTCCAGCGCGTAGGTCGCGACTGCCTGTGCGGCATGCGAGTCCTCGGTCTGCGGCAGCATGTCTTCGATGTTGATGATGCGACCGTCGGCGTCGATGAACGCAACCGACAACGGAACCAGCGTGTTCTTCATCCACATCGCGTGGCGGCCCGGCACTTCATAGACGAACACCATGGCGTGATCCTCCGGCATGCGCTCGCGGAACATGAGACCGGTCTGTCTCGATTCGGTCGTGTTCGCGAGCTCGGCGCGCAGTGTGTGCCCTTTGATCTTGAGCGGGTACGTTAGCAGCGGATCGGCTGCTGCGAACGACGCACGCAACATCAGCGCTGCAACGAACAGGGCTGTTGCAAATTTCACTTCGATCTCCTGTATTGAGCATTGCGGCGTAATCGACCAGCGTGAGTGCTGGCGCACCGGGACCCGCAGGGCCAACACACCTGACGGCGCCGCTGCTCAGGGCGGGCGACTTAAGTATCCCAGCCCCACGCCGATAAATCCACTTCGTGCGCGCCACCAGCGACGCGCCTGCATCGTCCCTCCAGACACCGCGTGCATCGCCAATGCGTTTTCATCGGATCGTCCGCGCAATCTATCAGAGTCTGGTCCCGCTCTGCGTTCTCGGCGTTGCGTTACTGGCAGTGGGGTGGTCGTATTCTCGCTCGCTCAGCGAGGCCAGGCTGGCGACCGACGCGCACTGGTCGCGCAGGGCCGGCGAGTTCTCGCTCAAGCTGGGCGAACGCATGCAGGCCTACGAGCAAATCCTGCAGGGCGCGCGGGCGCTGTTCCAAGTCGAGAACAAGGTTTCGCGTGACGACTGGCATGCATACATCGGGAGCCTGTCGGTACATGAGCGGTTTCCCGGCGTCCTCGCGATCGGTTACGCGGAAGTATTTCCGAGCGCACAGCTTGCCGCGCACGTGGAAGAAGTACGTAGCCACGGTCTAACTTCGTACAGCGTGCATCCTGCGTATCCGCGCAGCGAGTATTCCTCGATTGTCTTCATCGAACCGCGCACCGAGCGAAATGTTCTGTTGTACGGTTTCGACATGGCTACCGAACCGATTCGCCGTGCCGCGCTGGAACGGGCGCGCGATACCGGACAAGCCTCACTCTCGCGGCGGCTGACCTTGCTGCAAAGCGACCCCGGCAGTCCGGAGGCCGGCCTGCTGTTCTACTTGCCCGTGTATCGATCCGCTGCGCCGCAAGCGAGCGTCGCCCAACGTCGGCAGGCGCTGCAAGGCTACGTGTACATGGCGTCTCTCGCCGCGCCGCTGCTGTCCGGCATTCTGGGTCCGGATATGACGGGACTCAATCTGAAAATCTACGACGGCGCAGAACCCGCCCACTCGACGCTGCTGCTCGACACCATGAATGGGCGCGCACCGGGCAAGGTGGGCGCCGCCGGCGAGCCGCACGTGGTCGAAATCATCGAAGCCGGCGGCGAGCGGTGGCGTCTCGAGGTCGACGCCGATGAGGCGGCAGGCTCCGCTGCATTATTCACCCCGCCGCGTCTGATACTGGTCCTCGGCGGCGCGACCAGCTTGCTGCTGTTCGCAGCCGTGCTCGGCATGACGCGCACCAAGAACCGGGCAAAGTTGCTCGCGGAGCAAATGACCGAGCAGTTGCACGCCAGTAAAGCCGAGCTGCAAACGGTGCACGACAACGCCCCGATCGGAATTTTCCGCACTTCTCTCGACGGCAGCGCCGTGCAGGTCAATCCGCGCTGCGCGCAGATCTTCGACATGACCAGCGACGACATGCAGCGCTTCGGCTGGGTCGAGCGGCTGCACCTGGACGAGCGCGACGGCGTAGTAGCGGCGTGGCAGGCGGCGTTGAATGAGGGACAGCCATTCGAAGCCGCGTTTCGCATCGTGCGCACTGATGCCAGCATCGTCTGGGTGCAAAGCCGAGCCGCCCCGATTCGCGAGCGCGGCACGCTGCTGGGCTTCACCGGCACCGTCGAGGACATAACCGCCGCGCGCGAAGCGAGTGCCGCGCTCGAACGCAGCCAGCGATTTCTCGATGCCATCGTCAACGCGATCCCGCAGCCGATATGGGTGAAGGATCCGCAGCATCGGTGGGTGTACATGAATGAATCGTTCGCATCGCTGCGCGGAAAAACCCGCACGCAACTGACCGGGAAGAGCAACTTCGACCTGTTTACGCCGGGGGTCGCCAGCCTGCACTGGGCGGAAGACGATCAGGCGCTGGCGCAATCCGGGCCGCTGGTAGTCGAAGAACCGATGGTAACCGCAGCCGGGGATGTGCGCTGGATGCTGAAGACCATTCGCGGGGTCACTCTGCCGGACGGCAGCAACTACGTTATCGGCGTCGCCGCTGACATCACTTCGCGCAAAGACATGGAAGAGGATTTGCGCGCGCAGCAGGCGAGCCTGCATCTGGTCAGCTCGATCAGCGCGCAGATTACCAACGGCGATCCGATCGAAGACATCGTCCGTGAAGCCGTGATGGGGCTCGCCGCGGTGTTGCCCGGACTGCGCGCAGCGTATGGCTTGCTCGATG
>JBBRGM010000211.1:0-7781 GCA_038240725.1 Burkholderiales bacterium
CATCAACCATCGACCTGCTCAACAAGCGTGTGCAGCAGTTCGCACCACCGCGCTGGTCGACAAGTTCGATCACGCGCGCGCAGCCGATGCCACGCTCAACCAGTGGAACGTGATGAACGGCCTGCTCGATGCGCACCTCGCGGCGAGCGACACCGAAGCGATGGGCGGCGATCTGGCATATCAATACGGTCACGCCGGTACGTTGGCAGGCATCGCAATGGGTGCGGCGCAGACGGAGTTGAAGGCCGCGCAGTTCGGCACGCAGACGCAAGCGCTGCAGCCGGAAGCCACGTTGAAGGATGGGGCGATTAGGCTCGGCTGAGGCCTTTACCTAGGGACTAGGGGCTGGGGACTGGGGGGATAGGGAAATGGGGCCTAACAGCCCATGACCAAACGCTAGCCCTTCGCTCCATCCCGACGCAGAAGGCGATGCCATTCTTCCGGATATTCTCAAGCTTCACGTTACGGCCGGTGTTCGCGACGCAACTGCCCTGCCCTTTGTCGCTGCCACTGGTAAGTTCGTAGTGTCCAACGTGACCTGAACGATCGCAGAACATTCGCCGTTAGCGAGACGGCGTCGCGCCCATCGTCTCCGTCTGCGGTACCGCCGCGGGCTTCGGCCCGGAGCCGCGCAGATTCACCAGCTTGTTCAGCAGATCGAACCAGAACGGCGCGCCTAACGCGACCGCCAGGCCGGTGATCAGCCAGCCGATGATTTTAATCAGCCACCAGCCGCCGCTCTTTTCCGTCGCCTTACCCCAGCAATCCCTCAGTACGCCTCTGAGCTTCGTCGTATCGGCCATCACCGAGGTCGGACTCATGCACGCGAACCCGATTGGCAAGCCGAGCTGATTGAGCTGTGTCACGTCGGTTGCGAATTTTTTCAGATCGGCTTGCGCTATTTTTACGTCGCCCTCGCTCGTGTCGAGCGGCACGCCGTTGAAGCGTTTGCTTTCGACGACCTGGCTGGCGGCATCGGCGAGCGATTTGCGCAGATCGGCGGAGCGTCCGAGCTGCGTCGCAATCTGCAGCGTATCGACGTTGAACAGCACAGCCACGACGATGCCGAGCACCAGCAGAATCCGTTGCGCCGATTGCTTGTACCAACCGCCGACGCGATCCATTGCGCTCTCGAACCAGGCTTCGATGTTATGGCGTGCACGCGCGGTGTCGTCGTTGGCGACATCGAGCAGCGGCAAAATCGCATCGCCCACCGTGTAACCCGCGCGCTTGCACAGCTGCGCGGCCATGCGAAGACTCTCCACCGTCCATTGTTTTTCGAGCTGTGGCGCAAAGCTCGGCTCCAGCTGCGAGGCACGCAGCATTACGTTGTCGATCAGCGCGTCGGCGAAGTTGGCCGAGGGAATGTACGACGGCGTGCGCGGCCTGCCGGGGACGCCGCGATACAGGCTCGACACCAGCGGATGATTGATCACGCGCAGATACAGCCAGCGATCGCTCACGAGATTGATCAAGCCTTCGCGCAAGAACACGCCGCGGCGCCCGACCTGATGCGCGATCAGCTCATTGATGCCCGAGCACAGCATGCTGATCAGAAAATAAATGAACACGAGACCGATGATCGTCTCGAGTACGCTGGGTAGTCCCATATGCGGTCTCCTTCGAACCTCGCTCGTATTCGTTCGGCGTGCAGTGCGTGCGGTGTTAGCGGGACTGACCGCTACGTCCTGCCGGCTCGCGCCTGACCCGCAGTGAGCGCGATGCCAGGCAGCGGCCCCGGCGTGAAATCGCTGCGGCCGGCGTTGGCGAAGTTCGGCGGACGATAAGTCGGCTGCGCAGACCACTTCAAGTGCGCCGTCTCGTCGATCGTCTCGTTGATGCCTTGCGTGAGCATCGGCCGGTAGTAGCGGCCTTTCGTGGCGACGGTTCGCAGCCCTCGATAGACGCCGTGCAAAAATTCGGCGTACGAATCACGCACCGGCGATAGATACTCATCGCCACGCAAACTAAACTCGCTCGGCAGCGCGGCTTTGCAAGTGAGCTTGCCGAGTTGCAGCTGGGATTGATCGGTGAACTCGAGTCCGTGGCGCAGCGCCTTCTCCGCCATCCATCGCAGCGGCGGATCCGGCAGCAAGTCATCTTGATAGCCGCCACCGACATTCGCGTGCGCGCCGGGAAACCAGCGCTGCTCGACGACCTGGGTGCCGCACGGATGCGTCGCATCCCACAGCGCGACTTGGTAATCTTCACGCTGTTCGTCGATCGCGACCGCGTGATAGGCATTCTCGATCACGCGCCCGAGACTCATATCGTGGAAACCGTACTTCGTGCGCGCCAGCCACGTTTTGGAGAACATCGGGACACCGAGCGCGCCGACCGTATCCCAGACGCCGAGAAATTTTATCTTCACCGGAATGGCACTGGCTTCGCGCAGCTTGACGCACGGCTCCTGCAAACGCGAGTCCACGCCGTCGTCGAAGTGGCGCTGATACAATTTCCACGCGTCGCGCACCAGCGGCGAATCCGGCGTTGCGCGGTCGACCTTCTTCTTCGTGATCGGATTCACCGGACCCTCGAACAGCTTGCGTTTGAGCACACCGCAGCGATTGATCAGGCCGGCGAGACTGCGCGCGGCAAACGCGCCGCGACTGAATCCAAAAATGAAGATGTCAGGACCGGCGGCGAAACACTGGCCGTCGGCTTCCGCTGCGGGCGGCGTTGCATCCGAGTAGCCGATGTATTCGTTGATCAGCCAGCAGTAGCCTTGAAGAATGCTGTAGTCGATACCCCAGCCGAGTGCGCCGCCAGTCAGCTTGCTGCCTTCGCTGGTGCCGACGCCGGCGTCGTAGAACTTCAGCTGATCGTCGCAGCCGGCATGCTGATCCGCGATCTCTGCGTACATGCGCGACACGTTGGTCTGGTCTTCCGGCGTATTCCAAGTGCCGTCGAAACACAGGATGAACCGCTTGACCTGCGCGGGCGGTCTGATCTCGGGCTGCTGTGCCATACGCATCTCCTCGCTCGAGTTTCGGCGACGCGCGATATTTACGCGGCGTCTCGCCGTACAATCGTTCGCAATGCTCGGCGCGCGTCCGCTGGATCCGTTCGCCCACGGGTGCCGCCGGAAAAAACAAGGGCGACCGATCGGTTCGCCCTTGTCGTATTTGCCTGCTCGAGCGCGAAAGTTGTCGCGACGCTCGATCGCTGCAATGCGAGTTATCAGACCGTTTCGATATCGCTCGACTGAATACGCTTAACGCCCGCCTTGGTCATCTGTTTCCACGCCGCGGCGATCGAGCCGTTCAGATCGATGCCGCGCGATGCGTCTTCGATGACCTCGGCCTGGAAGCCGAGCTTGCGCGCGTCGAGTGCCGACCAGGCAACGCAATAGTCAGTCGCCAAGCCGCAGATGAAGACGCGCTTGATCTTGCGCCCTTTCAAATAGCCGGCGAGCCCGGTCTCGGTCTTGCGGTCTGCCTCGAGAAACGCGGAATAGCTGTCGACGTTACGGTGAAAGCCTTTGCGGATGACGAGCTGCGCCTGCGGGATGCTGATGCCGCTCACGATCGCCGCGCCCTCGGTGCCCTGCACACAATGATCCGGCCACAGCACCTGGGTCCCGTAGCCGAGCTTGATTGCTTCGAATGGCTTTTTGCCCTCGTGCTGCGAGGCGAAGGAGATGTGATCTGCGGTGTGCCAATCCTGCGTGAGCACGACGTTTTGAAAGCTCTTCGCAAGCTGATTGATCAGCGGCACGATCTGGTCGCCCTCCTTCACCGCCAAACTGCCGCCCGGAGAGAAACAGTTCTGCATGTCGATCACGAGCAGCGCGTCGTGCGAACCCGGCTTCACCTTGTCGGCTGCGATTGCGAAGCGCACGGCCGATCCGGCGCTCGCCAACATCGCGGCACCCGCCGCGCCTGCCATCAAAACTTTGCGTCGCGTAGGACTTTGCATTGCGCCTCCCCCGTTACTGTTCTATGAGCTTGCACGCGCGCGCTTCGGTTGACTGCCGAGCGCGATCAAGGAAAAGTCTAGCACCGGAACGCACCCTGCGGTGACCGGCGATCGTTATCGGCCGGCGACGACGATCGGCACTGCGGTCGCCGGTGGCGTGTTGCGGCTGCGCTGACAGCGCACGATGCCGTCGATGACGACCATCCCCACACCGGGAAGATCGCCGAGTGCGACGCTTTCCAGCAGCGATCGTCCAGCCGTGTGCTGCGCGCGATCGAGAAACACGAAATCGGCCGCATGGCCGATTTCGATGAGTCCGCAGTTCAGCTTGCGCTGGCGCGCCGTGTTGCCGGTCGCAAAACAAAACGCCAGTTCGGGCGCGATGCCGCCGAGACTCGAGAGCAGAGCGATCATGCGCAGAATGCCGAGCGGCTGCACACCGGAGCCGGCCGGCCCGTCGGTGCCGAGAATCACGCGATGCAGACATTTGCGATCGCGCGCCGCATGCATGGCTGCAATCGCAATCTTCTCGTTGCCGTTGTGCACGATTTCGATCGCGCGCGACGAGCGCTCGCACAACTCGCACACGTCCCGCTCTGGCAGCGCGGTGTGACCGCCGTTGATGTGACCGATGATGTCAGCGTCGGCTTCCAGCACGACGTCCTTATCGATCAGGCCCGAGCCGGGAATCGACGGGCCGCCCGTGTGTATCGTGCTCTGGATACCGTGCTTGCGCGCCCACGCGACCATCTGCCGCGCCTGCGCGCCGGCTTTCACCGAGCCGAGGCCCACTTCGCCGAGCAAGGTCACGCCGGCTTGCGCGAGATCGGCAAAGTCGGATTCGACCATGCCTTCTTCGATCACCGGTGCGCCGGCCAATACTTTTACGCCGCCCGGGCGCATGTTCGCGAACGCGCGCTGCGCAGTGATCGCCAATGCCTTGAGACCGACGATGTCCTTCGGGCGACCCGGCAAATGGACTTCGCCTGCCGAGATCATCGTCGTCACGCCGCCGTTCAAGGTGGAATCGATCCAGCCGAGCTGGTTCTGCCGCGGCGTCCAGTCGCCGAACACCGGATGCACATGGCTGTCGATCAGCCCCGGGCTGACACACGTAGACTTCGCATCGATCAGCAGATCGGGCTGCGCGGTGTCGCAATCTTTTTCGCGACCGACTGCCACGATGATGCCGTCGACAGCGACGATCGTATCCGCATCGATAATCGGCTGTGCGATATCGCCCGACAGCAGCAGCCCGATGTTTCTGATGACGAGCTTGCCGTGCGGCGTCGAGGCTGGATCCACGGACATTTCGTTTCTCGCTTCTTGGGTGTGTTCGTTGTGCGCGTTGGTTCAAACTCAAGTTTATACGGAAAGATATTCCCGTTTCACCGCGTCGTCTTGCGCCAGCGCGCGCATCGTCCCTTCGTAGCGCACCTGTCCCTTTTCGATGATGTACGCGCGATCGCACACGAGCTGCGCGAAGTGCAGATTCTGTTCGCACAACAGCACGCTCAGGCCTTCCTGTTTCAACGCGACGATCATGTTGGCCAAGTCCTCGACGATGCGCGGCGCGATGCCTTCCGACGGCTCGTCGAGCATGACCAGATACGGGTTACCCATGAGCGTGCGTGCAACGGTCAACATCTGCTGCTCGCCGCCGCTCATCCGCGCGCCGGGGCGATGCCGCATTTCCGCGAGATTCGGAAACAGCTTTGCTAGCCGCTCGAAAGTCCAGTGCGGCGTGCCTTCGCGCGGAGGCTGGCGGCCGACTTCCAGATTTTCCAGCACGCTCAACTCGGAAAAGATGCGGCGATCCTCCGGCACGTAACCGATACCTGCGCGCGCGATCTGAAATGCGTCGAGGCCGGACATGTTGCGCTCGCCGAACGTCACGCTGCCCTTCACGCCCGGCAGCAAACCCATGATCGATTTGAGCGTCGTCGATTTGCCGGCACCGTTGCGTCCCATCAACGCGACGACCTCACCGGCGTCGACGTCTAAATTCACGCCGAACAACACTTGTGCGCGGCCGTAGCACGCGTGCAGATCGCGCACACGAAGCGAGGGTATTTTGGCTGCGCTCATGTCGCGACCGCGCGCGGCTGATAAGCAGCGCCGGTGCCGAGATAGACCGCCTGCACCTGGGGATCGTCGCGCACGCTTTGCGGCGCGCCCTGCGCGATCAGCTTGCCGCGCGCCATCACCAGCACGCGATGGGCGTAAGTGAACACCATGTCCATGCTGTGCTCGGTGAACAGCACGCCCATGCTGCGCTCGCCGGTCAGCTTCGCGACTAGCGCCATCAAGTCGTTACGTTCTTTCGGTCCCATGCCCGCGGTCGGCTCGTCCATCAACAACACGCGCGGTTCGCTCGCCAACGCGATAGCGAGCTCGACCCGCTTTACGTCGCCATACGCGAGCAATCCACAAATGCGCTCAGCCTGTGCGGCCATGCCGACTTGCTCGAGCAGCGCCAGCGCTTCCCTGCGAAAACGCTGGTCGGCGGGTCGCCATAAACCGAGCATTGCGCGCGCACGCGAGAGCAGCACAGTTTGCACGTTCTCCCGAACCGTCATCGAGTTGAATGTTTCGGATACCTGGAACGTTCGCGCGACGCCTCGCCGCCACATGGCGCGCGGACGCATCCCGGTTACAGCCCGGCCATCGAGCGTAACCGTGCCCGAGTCCGGCCGCAGTTGACCGTTGAGAAGATTGAAGCAGGTCGACTTGCCCGCACCGTTCGGTCCGATCAACGCCAGCATTTCGCCGGGTTGCAATTGAAACGAAACATCGGCGACTGCCTGCACGCCGCCGAAGGATTTCGCGAGATGAGAGACCTCGAGCAGACTCATGTACTCGGTCAGGTGCGCGCGAACCGCCGCGCAAAGCCGGCGATTCCTTGCGGGAATGCGACGACCAACACCAAGATGACCGCACCGAGAATCGCGCGCCAGTATTGCGTGCTGCGCATGATCTCGGTTTGCAGGAAGTGATAGACCGCCGCGCCGACGACGGGGCCGACGAGCGTCTGCACGCCGCCCAGCAGCACCATCACCAGCGCATCGATCGACTGCGGAATCGACAGCACGTTGGGAAACACGCTGCCTTTGTGGAAAGCGTACAGCGCACCGGCAAGACCCGCGAACGCGCCGGCCAGTGCGAACGCAAGCCACTGCTGGTGACGCACGTCGATGCCGATTGCTTCCGACCGCGCAGTGGAATCGCGTGCTGCTCGTAGCGCATAGCCAAACGGCGCGAACACGGCGCGGCGCAGAATCACCAAAGCCGATGCCACGATACCCAAGGTCAAGTAATAGTAGATCGCTTTCGATGTCACCCATTGCGACGGCCACACGCTGAGAATGCCGTTGTCGCCGCCGGTCCACTGCATCTGAAACGCGATCGACCAGAGAATCTGCGCGAACGCGAGCGTGAGCATCGCAAGATAGACGCCGGTGAGGCGAATGCAGAACGCGCCGAATAGCAATCCTACCGCGCCGGCTACGAGCGGCGCGGCGATCAGAGCCGCTTCCATTGGAATCGCAAAGCGTGTCAGCAGCAGCGCCGCGGCGTATGCACCCAAACCGAAATAAGCCGCATGCCCGAACGACACCAGTCCGCCGATGCCCATGATGAAATGCAGACTGGCTGCGAACAGCGCGAGAATAAAAATCTCGGTGAGAACCAGCTCGACGTACTCGCCGGCGAGCAGCGGAACGATCGCCAGCAGCACAGCAACCGCAATGCCGATCTGCAGCCAGCGTCCGCTCGCCCCTTGCAGAGCAACGTCGGCAACCGGCACAGCATTGCGCAGCGTGCTCTGCGCTTTGCCGAGCAAACCGTGCGGCCGTAAGACGAGC
>JBBRGM010000212.1:0-7736 GCA_038240725.1 Burkholderiales bacterium
ATCCTGCGGCGCGCGCGCATGCAGCGCTTCGAGCCGGACGACGAAATCCGTCGCGGCAGCTCTGCCGTGCCAGTCCTTATACTCGACGCCGATCAGATCCGACAGCAGGTCGTCGCGGAAAAAGCAATGGATCCGCCGATCGGCAAACTCGGCAAGGTAAGGCCTATACAACATGCGTTCGCGATCGCTGTCCGCGACGCCGGCGCGCTTGAGCGTGTTGGTGAGCACGCCTTCGCCGCTGGCGGTCCAGGCCACGTCATGTTCCGCCTGCAATTGCAGGAATGGACCCGACAGCGCGCCCTCCGCCGGCCACATCCCTGCGGCAGGCACCGCGAAGCGTTTGCTGTGCGAAGCCTGTGCGGTTCGCAGATGCCAAGTCACGCGCGCGCGGCCGTCAGGATAGTGATCGGCATTGGGCAGCGGGGCGTCGGGCAAGGTCTCACGCGCGGCGGCAAAGTCCAGCAGCAGTGGCGACAGCGGATGATAGTGCGGCGTAGTGGACAGCTCGATGCGGCCCGACTGCGCCAGCTTGCGATAGCGCGGAACGATGTCGGCGATCACCGTGCCGATGAGATTGAACACCTGCATCCGGTCCGTGTGCGAGAAATTCTCGCCGCGCGCCATTAGCTGTGCGATCCACGGATGGCTGCGGCGCACCGTCTCGCCGGTCCACGACAGGTGATACCAGGTAATCAGATCCGCCAGATATTGCCCGGAAAGATAGCGCGCCGGCTGCGCATCGAGATCCAGCAGCGCACGATACAGATCGCGCAACCGCTTGTACGGCGGATACGGATCGATCATTTTCTCGTGATAGGCACGAAAACACTGGGTCAGCAGAAGCTCGCGCTCGCCCTGCGACAGCGCATCGAGATCTTCGCTCGCCAGCAGCCGCAGCAACGGATCGCGCACCTGGCCGCCGGCGAATTGGTGTGCGTAGTCTTCCAGCTGATCCAGCAGAATCGGCACCAGATTGACCACGGCATGCACGCCGGCGTGATTCTCCAGGTGCGCCGCCATGTCGCTGTAATCCTTGATGGCGTGCAGGTACACCCAGGGCTGGGTGAATTCGCCGCTCACGCAATCGCGAAAATCGGGCTGGTGCATATGCCACAGCAACACCAGCCGCAGAGGTGGCTTCGTAGTTGGTTTCATCATTACCAGTTTGCTGACGATACGAAAAACGCGGGCGCAATACGCGCACAGTGCCTCGCCGGCGACCGGCGACGCACCATGGCCGGTCAACGCGTGACGAATACTTTTTGTCCGAGCATCTCCGGTGTGATCAAGGTGACGCCACGCTCACTGACGTGGAAACGCTTGCGATCCTCCTGCGCGTCGAAGCCGGCGCTGAATCCTTCCGGCAGGATCGAGCCGCGATCGATGATGCAGCGGCGCAGCTTGACGTGACGGTTAATAACTACATCGGGGAGAATGACCGAATCTTGAATGTCGCTGTAGCTGTGCGCCCGCACATTGGAGAACACGATCGAATGGCGCACCATGGCGCCGCTGATGATGCAGCCGCCCGACACCAGCGAATCGACCGCCATGCCGCGCCGTCCCTCGTCGTCGAACACGAATTTAGCCGGCGGCAGTTGCTCCTGATAAGTCCAGATGGGCCAGACATCTTCGTACAGATCCAGATCGGGCGTGACGTCCGCGAGATCGATGTTCGCCTCCCAATAGGCGTCGACCGTGCCGACGTCGCGCCAGTACGGGCGATTGTCGTTCATGCCGACGCAGCTATCCTGGAACCGGTGCGCGCAGACGCGATAGCGCGGCACCAGATGCGGACTGATGTCCTTGCCGAAATCGTGCGAAGACTTCGGATCGTCGGTGTCGCGCGCGACTTGTTCGTATAAAAAGCTCGCGTTGAAAATGTAGATTCCCATGCTCGCCAGTGCGAGATCGGGCCGGCCGGGAATCGATGGCGGATCGGCGGGCTTTTCCAGAAAGCTGCGTACGCGCCAATCGTCATCGACGCCGATGACGCCGAATGCGGTCGCTTCTTCACGCGGCACCTCGATGCATGCGACAGTCAGGTCTGCTTGCCGCGAAACGTGATACGCAAGCATGCGTCCGTAGTCCATTTTGTAGACGTGGTCGCCGGCGAGAATCACGACGTACTCAGGATTGTTCGATTTCAGAATATCGATGTTTTGATACACCGCGTCTGCAGTGCCCTGATACCACTGCTCCTGCACGCGCTGCTGCGCCGGCATCAAGTCGATGAACTCTTTCATGCGCCCGTCGAGAAAACTCCAGCCGCGCTGAATGTGGCGGATCAGACTATGCGACTTATACTGGGTCGCGACGCCGATGCGCCGGATGCCCGAGTTCATGCAGTTGGACAGCGGAAAATCGATGATGCGGAATTTGCCGCCGAACGGCACTGCAGGTTTCGCGCGCCAGTCGGTGAGATTCTTCAGACGCGCGCCGCGGCCGCCGGCGAGGATAAGCGCATAGGCTTTCTTGGTGATGACGCTGACGAAACGCACGTCGGCAGCCGAGTCCGGTGCGGGCGCTGCCGCTTTCGATTCATCGCTCATGATCTTGGTCTCATCGCTGTCGAGCTGTTGCGGCGGCACTCGCAGGTGGGGTGCTCGCTGTCCGATCTCCTGCTGCGGGCGCTTCCTTCAGGCGAGGAATACTGGCCGCAACGGCACACGTGTTCATATAATAGGGCTACCGTTGGTCCACCGCTACAGCTAAACAACAATGAATCCGAATCCTGCGAGCGCCGTAGCGACTGCGTCCCCGCACACATGAGCACGGCCGCGTCGACTGCGTCCGGCGATCTTCACGCGCTTTTATCTGCGCGCCTGCACGACCCGTTTCGCTACTTGGGCTTGCATCGCGACGGGCCGGGGTGGGTACTGCGCGTGTTCAATCCGCACGTCGACACCGTGTCCGTGCGGCTGCGTCACGGCGCGAGTGCGCTCGAGCGCGTGCATCCCGAAGGACTGTTCGAGTGGCGCGGGGATCAGGAGCCGCCGGCGCCGTACATGCTGGGGGTCGCGCAAGGCGGACATTTGCGCGACGTGCACGATGCATTTGCGTTCGCACCCGCGCTGAGCGCCCATGATCTGCATCTGTTCAACGAAGGCCGGCTGATGCAGGCGTGGCGTACCTTGGGCCCGCATCCGGAAGAACGCGCGGGCGTGCGCGGCGTGCGATTCGCGGTGTGGGCGCCGAATGCCGAACGCGTCAGCGTCGTCGGCGATTTCAATCGCTGGGACGGGCGCGTGCATCCGATGGCCGTGCACGGATCTAGCGGCGTGTGGGAGCTGTTCGTTCCCGCATTGCGCACTGGTGAATTGTACAAATACGAAATCCGTAATCGCGACAGCGGCGAGATTCTGGTGAAGACCGATCCGTACGCGCGCGAATTCGAACGGCGGCCCAGCACCGCGGCGCGCATCACCGGCGAGCACGCATACGCGTGGCGCGATACGAATTGGATGGAAGCGCGCAGAAACTGGGACTGGCTGCACGCGCCGCTAAGCGTCTACGAGCTGCATCTGGGCTCGTGGAAGCGCCATCCCGACGGCCGCTTCTACACCTACACCGAGATCGGCGAGCAACTGGTGCCCTACGTGAAGGACTTCGGCTTTACGCACGTCGAGCTGCTGCCGATCACCGAGCACCCGCTGGACGAATCGTGGGGCTATCAGACCACGGGCTACTTCGCACCGACCAGCCGGTTCGGCACGCCGGACGAGTTTCGCGCGCTGGTCGATGCGTTTCATCAGGCCGGCATCGGCGTGATTCTCGACTGGGTGCCGGGACATTTTCCGACCGATGCGTTTGCGCTCGCACGATTCGACGGCACCGCTCTGTACGAGCACGCCGATCCGCGACGCGGCCTGCATCAGGATTGGGGCACGCATGTGTTCAACTATGCGCGCAACGAGGTGTGCACGTTTTTGCTCTCGAGCGCGCACTACTGGCTGTCCGAATTTCATCTCGACGGTCTGCGCGTCGACGCGGTTGCTTCGATGCTGTATCTCGACTATTCGCGCAAGCCGGGCGAATGGATTCCGAATCCGGACGGCGGCCGCGAGAACCTCGATGCAGTCGATTTTCTGCGCGAGTTGAATGTCATGGTGCACGAGGAATTTCCCGGCGCGCTGACCTGCGCGGAAGAATCGACTTCGTGGCCGCAGGTATCGCGCCCCACGTACGCGGGGGGCCTCGGCTTCTCGATGAAGTGGAACATGGGTTGGATGAACGATACGTTGTCGTACATGCATCTCGACTCGATCTTCCGCCGATTTCACCACCAGCAGCTCACGTTCGGCCAGCTGTACGCGTACACGGAAAATTTCATGCTGCCGTTGTCGCACGATGAAGTCGTGCATGGCAAAGGCTCGCTACTGGACAAGATGCCGGGCGACCAGTGGCGCGAGTTCGCCAACGTTCGCCTCCTGCTGACCTACCAATTTACCTGGCCCGGCAAGAAGCTCAACTTCATGGGCAACGAATTCGCGCAGGGCCGCGAGTGGCAGGCGAAGTGGGAGCTCGACTGGAGTCTGCTCGCCGTACATTGGCATGACGGCGTGCAGCGCATGGTGCGCGATCTCAATCGTCTGCATGTCGATGTTCCCGCGCTGCATGAGCTCGACTTCGACCCGTCCGGTTTCGCCTGGGTCGACTGCAACGACGCCGATCATTCGACGGTGAGCTTTCTGCGCCGTGCGTGCGACAGTTCCTGCGTGCTGGTCGCGCTCAACTTCACACCGGTCACGCGCAACGGCTATCGCATCGGACTTCCCGATGGCGGGCAGTGGCAGGAAATTTTCAACAGCGACTCGATTTATTACCAGGGTTCGAACGCGGGCAACGGCCGCTTCCACGCAGACCCGATTCCGTGGATGGGGTTGCCGTTCTCGGCCGCGATCACGCTGCCGCCGCTGGCAGGTGTGATGTTGCAGTCGGCGCGCGCATGATCGTTCCGGCGAAGCTCAGTCTACTGTTCGTCACCTCGGAGGTCGCGCCGCTGGTCAAGACCGGCGGCCTCGCTGATGTCGCGGGCTCGCTGCCATCAGCGCTCATGCACGCGGGCGTCGACATCCGCGTCATGGTGCCGGGCTACAAAGCCGTGATGGAAGGCGTCAAGTCGAAGGGTCGGCTCGCGTCGCTGCCGGCGCTGGGCGATATTCCGGCGAGCCAGTTGTTCGCCGCGAAGCTGCCCAATGGTGTGCCTTTGCTGATCATCGATTGTCCCCCGCTATACGATCGATCCGGGGGTCCGTATCAAGACGCAGCCGGCAACGACTGGCCCGACAATCCAGTGCGATTCGCTCTTCTGTCGTACATCGGCGCGTTGCTCGGCACGTCGGCGTCGCCACTCGCCTGGCGCCCGCGCATCATTCACTGCAACGACTGGCAGACCGGACTTGCGCCGGCGTATTTGCGCTACATGGCGGGCGATAGCGCGCGCAGCGTGATGACGATCCACAATCTCGCGTACCAGGGCGTATTCCCGCCGCAGACCGGATCGCGTCTGGGATTGCCGCCGTCATCGTTCAGTCCGGAAGGCGTCGAGTACTACGGCAACATGTCGTTCCTCAAAGCCGGCCTGCATTACGCCGATCAGATCACCACGGTCAGTCCGAATTACGCGCGCGAGATTCAAAGCGAGCCGCTCGGCATGGGATTCCAGGGTTTGCTCGCGCACCGCGCCGACTCGCTCACCGGCATTCTCAACGGCATCGATACCGACGCGTGGGATCCGGAAACCGATCCGTATATCGAGCGCTATTACAACGCCATCCGGCTGCCCGCGAAGCAAGAGAACAAACGCGCGCTGCAAGAACGCATGAAGCTCGCGGTGAGCGAAGACATTCCGCTGCTGGCGACGATCGGCCGCTTTACGCCGCAAAAGGGGCAGGACCTTCTGCTCGAGGCGATTCCGCAAATCTTATCGCTGCCGGCGCAGCTGGCAGTGCTCGGCGCGGGAGACGCGGATCTGCAGGACGCTTTCCAGGCGGTCGCGCGCACGCGGCCTGGCGAGCTGGCGGTGCAGGTCGGTTACGACGAGGGGCTCGCTCATCGCATCGAAGCCGGTGCGGATATTTTCCTGATGCCGTCGCGCTTCGAACCGTGCGGCTTGAATCAAATGTACAGCCAGCGCTACGGCACGCCGCCGATCGTGCACGACACCGGCGGTTTGCATGACTCGGTGCTGGATTTCTCACCGGCCGTAGCCAAAACTGCGGCTACCGGCTTCATGTTCGGCGAGATGACCAATGCAGCGTTCATGGCCGCGGTCCGGCGCGCGATCGCTGCCTATCAGGACAAGAAAATCTGGCGCCAGCTGCAAAAGAACGGCATGGCGCGCGACTTCAGCTGGGAGGCGAGCGCGCAGCGCTATATCGAGCTGTACGAGGCGCTGGTAGCGGTCTGACGCCGGAGTGCGACGTACGTGCCGCGCGAGCCGCACGTACCTGCGAGATCGCCGCAATTCGAGACGCAGCGCTTCGTTGCCTTCTTCCCCGTTCGGTTAGGTGTAAAATCCAAACATTCCAGCGCGCAGGCGCGTGCCTGGCTCGACAATCACAAGGGACGGAGGAAACGAACATGATCGGCGATCGCATCGAGGTAAACATCGCAGGCGGCCTGGATATCGCGCTGCCGCGCATGGTCCACATCCGTCAGAAATTCGCGACGCCGAAGGTGGCGAGCGTACAGCAGACGGTCGTCGATCAATTCAAGCGCGCCGAAGTCCGCGCCAAAGTGAAGCCGGGCATGACCATCGCCGTCGGCGTCGGCAGTCGCGGTATCGCCAACATCGGCGATTGCGCAAAGCAAGTCATCGCCGAGTTGAAGGCGCTGGGCGCCAAGCCATTCATCTTCCCGGCAATGGGCAGCCACGGCGGCGCGACCGCCGAAGGCCAGCGTGAAGTGCTGGAAAGCTACGGCATCACCGAGAGCTTCGTCGGCTGCCCGATTCAGGCGCAGATGGAAGTCGTCGAGCTCGGCAAAGTCGACGGCATGCCGGTGTACATGGACAAGCTCGCAGCGGCTGCCGACGGCATCGTGCTGGTTTGCCGCATCAAGCCGCACACGAATTTCCGTGCGCCGATCGAGAGCGGCATCGTCAAGATGATGACCATCGGCATGGGCAAAATCATCGGCGCGACCGAGCTGCATACGAACGGGATGGATATGTTCGGCGAGCTGCTGCCGAAGGTCGCCAAATTCATCATGTCGAAAAAGAACTTCCTGATGGGCGTGGCGATGGTCGAGAACGCTGCCGATGAGACGGCGCTGATCGAGGCGGTTCCGGCGGAACAGCTGTTCGAGCGCGAGCCGATTCTGCAGGCGCAGGCAAAGAACTCGATGCCGCGCATCTACTTCGATGAAGTCGACGTGCTGATCGTCGAACACATCGGCAAGAACATCAGCGGCGCCGGCATGGACCCGAACATCACCGGCCGCAACAACCGCTTTATCGAATGGGAAGCAAAACCGCTGGTGAAGAAAATCGTCGTGCTCGGCCTGACGCCGGAAACGCACGGCAACGCATGCGGCATTGGTTGCGCGGACGTAACGACCATGCGGCTGTATAAAGAAATCGACATCCCGAAGACCTACGCCAACATCATCGCCAGCACTTATCTCGACGGCGGCATGATCCCGATGATCATGAACACCGACGAAGACGCGATCCGCCTGGCAGTGAAGACAGTGGTGCGGGTGAAACCGCAGGACGTCAAGATCGTGCGTAT
>JBBRGM010000213.1:0-7733 GCA_038240725.1 Burkholderiales bacterium
GCCGGCCGTACGCGCATGGTGGTCAACACGCATCAGCAGATGACCGGCGAGTTCACGCGCAACGTGAGCTTCAAGTTTCCCGCGCAATCGCTTCGCCGCACGATGATGAACGGTGTGGGTGAGAGCAACGTCCGCTTCGTCAACGCGACGCGTATCGCCACCGCGCTGATGGGTGACAGCATTGCCACCAACATGTTCATGCTCGGCTATGCCTATCAGATGGGATTCGTGCCGGTGTCTGCAGACGCGATCAACCGTGCGATCGAGATGAACGGCGCCGCGGTCAAGATGAATCAAGCTGCGTTCTTGTGGGGCCGGCGTGCGGTGGTCGACAATGCCGTGGTCGAACGTTTGATAGCGCCGAAGGTCGAGGCGAAGACCAGCACCGGCCTGTCGCTAACGCTGGATGAAATCATCGAGCGCCGCGTCGAGTTTTTGACCGGCTATCAGAACGCCGCGTACGCAAACCGTTATCGCGCGCTGGTCGACGAGGTTCGCAAAGCGGAAAGCACGCGGGCCAAGGGATTGACCGGACTGGCTGAAGCCGTTGCGCGTTACGACTTCAAGCTGATGGCCTACAAGGACGAGTACGAAGTCGCGCGCTTGTTCACGCAGACCGGATTCGAGAGCAAGATCAAAGCGCAATTCGAAGGCGACTACAAGCTGCACTTTCATCTAGCGCCGCCGATGTTTTCCAAGCGCGATCCCGTCACGGGCGAATTGCGCAAATCCGAATACGGTCCCTGGGTGATGACTGCGTTCAAATTGCTGGCGAAGTTGAAAGGCTTGCGCGGCACAGCACTCGACGTTTTCGGCAAAACCGAAGAGCGCCGGATCGAGCGGCAGCTGATCGGCGATTACGAAGCGCGCATTCGCGAGTTGGTCGCGCAACTGAACGTGGATAATCATGCGCTCGCCGTTCAGATTGCTTCGATCCCGGAAGAAATCCGCGGCTACGGACACATCAAGCTGCGCAACCTGGAAGCGGCGAAGCTGAAGGAAGCCAAGCTCATCGCGCAGTTCCGCGAGATGCCGCAGACTCGCGCCGCGGCCTGATCGACGAGCGCGGCGGATCATCGCTGCTCAAGTCCTGCGTGTTTGCGCCGTTGCCCTAACGGTCTGACCTTTCAGTACCTGCAATCGATCGCAGGGTAGTGTGGGCGGCCATTCGACGCTGCGGATCAGATCCGCAGGGTTGCACCGGCCGGTTCGTGACCAAGCTTCGCCAACCATGCTCAACGGAGGACTGCGATGGACGAGAAACTTTCCGATGAAAGTTTGAAGCAGAGCGCCAGCGATTGGGTGGCAGCGGGAGAGCAAATCCGCGAGCGCATCCGCGATCTCACGCTGCGGGCGCTGCAGCAGCGCAAGTTCGATTACACCGGCTTCCAGTCCGTTATGAAATCGATGACCGAAGGCGTCAGCATCGGCGCAGAGAAACGCGGAGCCGATATCAAGCACGCGCTTGCCGAAGCATTTACCGGAATGGACCAGGCATTCACCAAGGCGGCGCAGGCCGGCAGCTTGGCGATGAAGGATCTGGCAGCGCGCGGTAAGGAGTTCAGCGATCGAGATCTGAAACAGGGACTCGAGCAGATGAAGCGGATGGAGCAGGATTTTCTCGAAACCGCACGCACTGTTTCACAGAACACCGGCGGTGCGGTACAGAACGAATGGCACTCGCTGCTGACCCATGCGCAACGTACGGGGACCGACACCGGCGCGCTGGTGTCGCAGACGATGCGAGAGTTCAGCGGACGCATGGCAAGCACGATGGCCGACACGACCGTTGCAAGCGTTGAGGCGGCTCGCGAATTCGGCGAACGGTTCGCGCAGGCGGCCAGCGGTTTCTTGAGCGGGATGTCCGAGGCGCTCAAGCCGGGCGACAAACCCAAGCGGTAGAGCTTAGGATTTCAGCGAAGCGCGGCGCACAGGATGCCATCTGTCCTCTGCGCCGTTTTGGTTTGCGATCGGCGTCTTGTTTTGCCACACCCGCGGGGCGGTTTCAGGAAATCAGCGAGCTCGAGCCGAGGCTAGCGAATCGCGTTGACCGGTCCCAGCGCCGCGACAGCGTTGAGCTTGCTCTGCAGCTCCGAGACTTGAAACGGCTTGGTCAGGAAATCGTCCATGCCCGCATCGAGGCAAGCCTGGCGATCGCCTTCCATCGCGTTCGCAGTTAACGCCACGATGCGCGGCTGCGCGATGTCTGCCATCGCGCGGATCGCTCGCGTCGCCGCCAGGCCATCCATGCGCGGCATCTGCATGTCCATCAGCAGGAGATCGTATTGGCCGGTGCGTGTTTTTTCCACGGCCTCCTCGCCGTCTTCTGCCAGATCCGCAGAAGCACCCAACTTCTGCAGCATGCTCATCGCCAGAATTTGATTCACCGCATTGTCTTCGACCAGCAATATGCGCAGATCGGTGAGCCTTTTGTGGGCCGATTTCTCGGGAGCATCGGCCTGCGGAGGCGGATCAGAAGGAATCGCGGGTATCCGTAAGGTAAAGGTTGAGCCCTGATAGGGCTTGCTTTGGACGGCGATACTGCCTCCCATGCCTTCTATGAGTCGTTTGCAAATCGCCAAACCGAGTCCGGTGCCGCCATAGCGTCGGCTGATCGAACTGTCCGCCTGCGAGAATTTTTCGAATAGCTTGCCGACCCGATCCTGTGCAATGCCGATGCCGGTATCGATGATGCTGCATTCGAGCCACGTACCTCGCTCGATCGCGGAAATGCGGACTTGGACACCACCTTTAGGTGTGAACTTCAAGCCATTGCCGATAAGGTTCAGGAATATCTGCTTGAGGCGGGTTGCATCGCCACGAATCCATGCAGGCACGTTGTCGGCGATTTTGATTCTGAGATACAAACTGGACTGCTGCGCCTGGCCCTCCATCAGCCTGACGACGTCGCCCACCACTGCCCGAATGTCGATGGGTTTGGTATCGAGGCTGATCTTGCCCGACTCCATTTTGGACAAATCCAGGATATCGTTGATCAAAGCAAGCAGCAGCTCTCCGCTGCTGCGTATGGCGTTGGCGTAGCGTCGCTGTTCTTCGGTCAGATCAGTCATCGAGAGCAATTGCGCCATGCCGAGCACGCCATTCATCGGCGTGCGGATTTCATGGCTGACGACCGCGAGAAACTCGCCTTTCGTGCGCATTGCTTCCTCTACGACTTCGAGCGCCTGCTCGAGAGCCCGAGTGCGCTCGTGTACGGCTCGTTCCAGTTGCGCGGTGCGTGCTTGCAGATGCTGATTCGCGTCATAGAGCTCCATGCTTTTGTGCTCGAGAAGCTGCTCCGCCTGTTTGCGAGCCTGCCGCTCCCGCTCGACGCGACGCAGGAGGATTTCCATAGCCTCGAGAGACGGGCCGATGCCGTTCGGTCCGCTGCTCATTGCAACGCCAGCGTGAAACGAACGCGGCTGCCTTCCTGGGTCGGCAACGTCTCGCGCTCCAACGTCATGTTGTGGCCGAAGTGCTGTCCCGCGGCGCGCATCAGGCCTTCCGCGAGCTCAGAAAAATGTCGCTTGGAAGCGTAGATCACGACCATGCGATTGGCGGTGCGTTCGATCACGTCGAAGCTGGGGAGCTCCGCGTCGGGATAGAGTTTGCGCACCTCGCGGTGGATCTGGTTGTCCAGGCTTTGCAGCATGTCGAACAGGGAATTTGCGTTGGCCACCACGTGCGGGTAGTTTGCCGCTAGCCGGCTGAACAGATGTTCGCCGTAGTTGCGGAACAAGTCGGGGACGGGCACATCGATCACCTTCGACAGCTCGCAGACCAGGCTCCAAATCTCGCCGTGATCGTAGCTGCCGACTGCCGTGTAGGCGCCGCCGGAAGGGAGCTCGGCCGCACTGATGATCTGCTCGACCACCTCGGGCGAGTAGCGTTGCTCGACCATGTCGAGGAACTCGGTAAAGATGATGCCTTTCATCTGATTGTTTTCATTGGGCGAGACTTGTGGAGGATATCGACGCTCGCACCCCTTTCTTGAGTCTGCCCTGGTTTGCTCGAGGATCATGCCGACTCGGCGAATTGCGGATTTGAATTGCGATCGTGCGCGGTGCGCGATGTGACGGGGCGCGAGGTCGGCGCATTTGCGAATCCACTTATTCGCCAACATTAGGGAGGCGACTAGTTGTCCGTTATAATCTTGTTTTTGCGCGCATTCAGGAGAGATCGGCATGCCGATTTATGAATATCGCTGCAGCGCTTGCGGCTTCGACAAAGAATATCTGCAGAAGCTATCCGACGCACCGATCACCGTGTGCGAGCGTTGCGGACAATCCACCATGACCAAGCTCATGTCCGCTGCAGGGTTTCAGTTGAAGGGAAGCGGCTGGTACGCCACCGATTTCAAGAACAACGGATCCAAGCCGAAGTCGAACGACGGCGGCAACGAAGCGACCAGCAAAGACGGGAGCAGTAAGGACGCGAGCAGCAAAGACTCGGCGTCTGCCGAGCCTGCAGCCGCACCTGCCGCGTCCGCAGCGTCGACTGCCGAAACGAAAAGCAGTACTGAGTCCACCGCTCCGGCCGCACCCGCGACGCAGCCGGCTCCGTGACGCAGTAGTACCGCCGCGTGAAAAAATATTTGATCACGGGGCTGCTGATATGGATCCCGCTGGCGATCACGCTGTGGGTGCTCAATCTCATCGTCTCGACCATGGACAGCACGCTGCTTCTGCTGCCGTCATCGCTGCAGCCCGCGACCTGGATGGGCTTTCACATGCCCGGGCTGGGTGTCGTGCTCACCTTGATCGTGCTGTTTCTTACCGGCGTGTTCGCAGCCAACATGATGGGGCAGCGGCTGGTTCGCGTAGGCGAAAGTGCGCTGGCGCGAATTCCCATCGTGAAGACGATCTATAGCGGCGTCAAACAGGTTTCGGACACGTTGTTTTCGAGCAGCGGACAAGCGTTTCGCAAAGCGGTGCTGGTAAATTTTCCGCACAGCGAAGCCTGGACGGTTGCATTTCTCACCGGTGTTCCCGGCGGCGAAGTGGCGGCTAGAGTCGGCGCCGGCTACATCAGTGTCTATATCCCGACCACGCCCAATCCGACGTCGGGCTACTTCATCATCGTGCCGCGGTCGCAAGTGCTCGAGCTCGATATGAGCGTCGATGAGGCGCTCAAATACGTTATTTCGATGGGTGTGGCGGCGCCGACGCCGTCGCGCCGAACCGTCACGCCGCATCCGGCCCCAGACGCTTGACAGCGGTCGCAAGCGGACCGTTTTCTCTACGCAGTTCTTTCTTTTCGCCTCCCAACTATGCGCACCAACTATTGTGGATTGATCGACGCCAGCTACCTCGGCCAGAACGTGACGTTATTCGGTTGGGCACATCGGCGGCGCGATCACGGTGGCGTGATCTTTATCGATCTGCGCGATCGCGAAGGGTTGGTGCAAGTCGTATGCGATCCGGATACGCCGGAGACCTTCGCGATCGCCGATCGACTGCGCAACGAGTTCGTGATCAAGGTCGAAGGCCGAGTGCGGCCGCGCCCCGAAGGCACGGTCAATCCCAATCTGAAGAGCGGCGCGATCGAAGTTCTCGCCAAACAGATCGAAATCCTGAATCCGTCGCTGACGCCGCCGTTCCAGCTCGATGACGAAAATCTGAGCGAGAACGTTCGGCTCGAGCATCGCGTGATCGATCTGCGCCGACCCGTGATGCAGGCGAACTTGCGATTGCGTTATCGCATCGCGATGAACGTGCGCAAGTTTCTCGATGCGCATGGCTTCATCGATATCGAGACGCCGATGCTGACGCGCTCGACGCCGGAAGGTGCGCGCGATTATCTCGTCCCGAGTCGCGTGCACGCGGGGCATTTCTTCGCGTTGCCGCAGTCGCCGCAATTGTTCAAACAGCTCTTGATGGTGGCGGGCTTCGACCGTTACTACCAGATCACGAAATGCTTTCGCGATGAAGATTTGCGTGCCGATCGCCAGCCGGAGTTCACCCAGATCGATATCGAAACTTCGTTTCTCGGCGTCTCGGAAATTACCGATCTGATGGAGCGGCTGGTCCGCAGCGTCTTTCAGGAAGTGCTGGACGTGCATCTGCCGGATCCGTTTCCGCGCATCTCGTTTGCCGACGCGATGCTGAAGTACGGCTCCGACAAGCCGGATCTTCGCGTGTCGCTTACGCTGACGGAACTGACCGATGCGATGAAACAGGTGGAGTTCAAAGTGTTCAGTGCTGCTGCAAACACGGCCGGCGGGCGTGTGGCGGGATTGCTGATCCCCGGCGGCGGTCAGCTCACGCGCGGAGAAATCGACGCGTATACGCAATTCGCCAGCATTTACGGCGCGAAAGGACTGGCGTACATCAAGTTCAACGAGGTGGAGCGCGGCCGCGAAGGATTGCAGTCGCCGATCGTGAAGAACCTGTCCGATGCCGCGCTTGCTGCGATCGTCGAGCGCAGCGGCGCAAAAAACGGCGACTTGATGTTCTTCGGTGCAGACCGGGCGAAAGTAGTGAACGAATCGCTCGGGGCGCTACGCGCGAAGATCGGCCATGAGCGAGGCTTCGCCGAAAAAAGTTGGAAGCCGCTCTGGGTGCTAGATTTTCCGATGTTCGAGTGGAACGAGGATGAGAAGCGCTGGGACGCCTTGCATCATCCGTTTACGGCGCCGATGGACGGACACGAGGAATACCTCGGGAGCGATCCGGGTAAAGCATTGTCGAAAGCATACGATATGGTACTCAATGGCTGGGAAATCGGCGGTGGCTCAGTTCGTATCCATACCGAGCAGGTGCAGTCGGCAGTATTTGCCGCGTTAAATATCGACGCAGAACAGGCGCGCCGCAAATTCGGGTTTTTGCTGGATGCTTTGCAGTACGGTGCGCCGCCTCATGGCGGGCTTGCGTTCGGTCTCGATCGTTTAGTGACCCTGATGGCGGGCGCGGAGTCGATTCGCGACGTGATCGCGTTCCCGAAGACGCAGCGCGCGCAAGACTTGCTCACGCAGGCGCCAAGCGAAGTCGATGAACGGCAGCTGCGAGAGTTGCACATTCGGGTGCGCACGTCCGAGGCTGCGAAGGCGTAACGCGAGACGTGAGTTTCAAGATACCCATCTCAGTCCTGGTGGTTGTGTACACCGGCGACGGCCAAGTGCTGCTGCTGGAGCGCGTAGATCATCCGGGTTTCTGGCAATCGGTGACCGGCAGCCAGGAGGATGGCGAGACGCTCGCACAAACTGCCGCCCGCGAAGTATTCGAAGAGACCGGACTGGATGCGCGCGTATATCCACTCAGCGATTGGAATCTGCAGAACGAATACGAGATCTTTCTCGAGTGGCGCTGGCGCTACCCGCCCGGCATCACGCATAACGGCGAGCATGCATTCGGGTTGCAAATGCAGCAGCCGCAAGACATCCGCATCGCCCCGCGCGAGCACAGCGCCTATATTTGGCTGCCGTGGGCGGACGCGGCGACCCGCTGCTTTTCCTGGACTAATGCTGCTGCGATCCGAAACCATTTCGACAAGCATGCCTAGCTTCATTTAGCGCATGACGAACAAGACGGGAAAATGTCCAGCCTGCACATCCTCACATTCAATATCCATAAGGGCTTTCCACAGTTCAAGCGCCGTGTGAGTCTGCATGAGTTGCGCGAGCATCTGCAATCGATGGAACCTGATCTGGTCTTTTTGCAAGAGGTCGTCGGCTTTCATGCCCGTCTAGCGGAGCGTCATAAGAACTGGCCGACTGCGCCCCAGTACGAGTTTCT